>CALGTT010000196.1 GCA_937901485.1 uncultured Ruminococcus sp. | reverse complement strand
TGGTTGCTGATGTATACCATCCCTTGAACGCATAGCCAGTCCTTGTCGGAACAGGTAGTTCTCCATAGGTTTCACCATATTTGACCATGACTTCTTCTGTGTCACAGTTGCCTCCATTGGCATTAAGCGTCACCGTATAGTCAATCGCTTCCCACTGAGCATACAATGTATGGTCAGCTGTTGCCGTGACTTTTGTCAGCTCTGTAACTTCTGTTCCACTGGTTGCTGATGTATACCATCCCTTGAACGCATAGCCAGTCCTTGTCGGAACAGGCAGTTCTCCATAGGTTTCACCATATTTGACAATAATTTCATCCTCGTCACAACTTCCTCCATTGGCGTTGAATGTTACTTTGTAGGCATTGGCTTCCCACTGAGCATATAATGTATGATCTGCTGTTGCCGTGACTTTTGTCAACTCTGTAACTTCTGTACCATTGGTTACTGATGTATACCATCCTTTGAACGTGTAGCCAGTCCTTGTCGGAACAGGCAGTTCTCCATAGGTTTCACCATATTTTACAGTTGTTTCAGCTGCATCACAGTCACCGCCGTTAACATTGAATGTTACATCAAATGTTGCAGATACATTTATGTTAATCATGGTACTCGCAACAACTTCATCCGCTGGGGACATCAATTGAATTATAAGGATTTCATCTCCTGGTGCGAGAGGCGTAATTGTCAGTATATCCTCACTGGCAGAGTCATTCCACTTGCACGAAGTAATTGCTGACTCGCCATGAACATAGGTTAAATAGCTTCCATAAGGCACATTATTTGTATGAATCGTTACTTCCTGACTATTTTTTGTGTTGTAGTCCAGAGCAATGTTATCTGAAGATGCGGACAACTCTGGCGTTCCGATTACTTCTACAGTAATCACTTGCTGGGCAAGTAGTTCATCTGTGTCCGCATCATAAAAACTAACTGTCACTTCTTCTGTTCCCGTGTAATAAGCATTAATTATCAGCGTGTTTGTATGGTTTGTCCAGCCTTCCCAGCTTAATGAAGTAATCGTGTTTTCACCATGCGAATACTGAATCGTCATTGTTTCCGTAGCAGCTGGCACATTAGCATAGGAAAAAGTAACTCTCTGTGTCGGCGTTTCATCCAAATCAATTGTAACCGAATTGGCTGATGCATGTAATTCAGTTTCTATCCCGGTCACTGTAACAGTAATGGATTTTGTTGCAAGGGTTTCGCCAGTATCGGGATTCTTCAAATTCAAGGTAACAATTTCTGTTCCGTTTACATAGCCCGTGACATATAAAGGGATGGAGTCGCCGGACCATTCACCCAAATCCAGCGAAGTCACTCTGTTGTCTCCATGTGACGTTGAAATAGAAACACTTCCCCCGTAGCCCTCATAGGAAAATATTACAGTCTTGGTTTCAAAGCCATTGATGCTGAGGTTAGTCTCAGAGGCATTGAGCTGAACGCCGGATGTGGAAGGCGGCGTTGTCGTAGATGCAGTTGTTGTGGTAGTAGTAGTTGCGGCAGTGGTGGTAGTTGTAATTTTCGTCGTAGTTGTGGTACTCGTAGTAGTTGCCGGCGGTGTCTTGTATTCAACCGAGGTTGTAAATGTCGGTGTGGAAAGCTCATAAACCACCTTAATCGTCACATAGTCCATAGCATTCGGAGCTGTAAATGTTACAGTCCTTTGTCCATTGCTGTCCAGAACGGTCCCTCCAAGAGCACCTACAATCGATGAACTTGCAACACCATCTTCATCATAATAGTAGAAATGCACCTGAATCACATCCCCAGGATCCCCCTTTACGGTCACACTCAGCACATCGCCTTCCTGCATGTTGAGATCGCTGACAGTGAACCGTTCCGATCCACCGACCGCCTGAGCCAATGGTTTGCTTGCAACAGCTGCTATAAAATCAGCCATTGCTATGTACTCCCCCTGCCCCGCAAACACCACACAGCAGACCATCGCCGTCATGAGTGCTGCAAGTCTTGTCCATACATTTTTCATAAAAAGCCCCCTTCATGGTCGTTGAAATTAGGAAATTCTCCCTTCACTATGAGTATAGCATAAATCTTTGACTGTTGTCAAGAAATGATTGAAAAAAGAGCAGACAAACCCATGGAGTTCTGTCTGCTCTCAGATTATGGCTATTCTGCGTTTTTGAGGAGAACGAAACCACAGTTAGCTTTTTAGGGTATAGCCGATTTTATTTTGTAACTTTCCCATCAAATACTGTGGCATAATAACACCAATTCGACCAAATATTTGCACCGCTACAGCTCCAAGAAAGTTTAATTACCTCTGCGTCCGTTACATCAATATCGAATTCCTGAGGTTTTGATTCATTGGTAAAATTCTCGGAACGCAGTGCCAAAACATCATCAACATATATCTCAAGCTGTGCTGATGACTTATAACCATCTGTTGATATGCCTTTTGGCAATGCAATTGTTCCGCAGAAATGTGTATAGCCCATATCTTTTATCAAGTATGAAATATATCCACTGTCCACAGAAATCGAAGACGTGTATTCGTTTCGGTAATTATTAACAAGATATTCATTTTTGTTAAAGCCATCACTTCCGTCAGCAAAAAGCTCCATATTTGCAAGATACTCTTTTTTGAAAATAACATCTGTAGTCGTAGCACGGCTTGTGGTAGTGCATGAAGTTGTAGTATTCTTAGTTGTAGTAGTGAATGTTGTCTTAGTTGTATTATGCGTACTTGTAGTAGGTTTAGCAAAAGTTGTTGTTACATCCGTCTGCACAGTTTCTTCAAAAATGGTATTAAGAAACGACTCATTATGTGAGCTTTCTTCACTGATCGAGCTTTCCGTTGTAGTTACAGATATTGTTGAATCCTCATTCTCATTATGAATATCTCTGAATTCAGATATAATTTCAGGTGCAAAAGCAATTGCAAATATCACAACAAATGCAATAATCATCGCAATAATCACCTTGGACTGATTAATATTAAAAACATTGTTATTTCCATTATTTTTCACCATTTCTCATTCATCTCCTTGTTCCATTTGGCAAAAGCCTTTATTCAACCATCAAATCCGCAAGACAATAGCCTGTTCCAATTTTCATAACACTTGTTCCAAACCAGATGGTCTTTTTCCCTGTTACATCAATTTCAATCTGTCTGGGCACATCGTCCGGCTCCATGGAATAGCTTTCATAAAATTCGTTATCCAGATAAACTTTTAATTCCATTGGAACCATTTCTGTATTGTCCTCATGACCAAAATAAAATGAGATTTTAGAATAGCCCTCGACATTATAAGTAATAGAAGCATCGAAAATATCAAAATTTCGATCGTGGCAACTGAACACAACACCATTCTCATATTTTTTCCCAGCCATCTGGAAACTTGCACCCCCTGTGTCCCATGCTTCTGAATACTGTGTAACCAGATCCAGATTATATGCAGTCAGGACATCATTGGCGTACATCGCCTCGGATTCAGGCACATGGGATTCTACGGTTTCTGTGATGATGACAGAGTGATCAGCAGCTCCATTTTCATCATTTGTGATCCAAACAATAGCTACAATCGCAATCAAAACAGCAACGATAGCAACAGTGGAATTAACAACCACCTTGTTACGATTACCCTTCATATTGATCTCAGACATTTCTCATTCATCTCCTTGTTCCATTTGGCAAAAGCCTTTATTCTATTTTCAGGTCTGCGAGGCAGTAACTACAATCCCAACCTTTAGTTGCTGAAAACCGGATGGTTTGTTTGTCTTTCACATCAATCTCAATCAATTGTGGAATATCATTCGCATTCATAGAATAGCTCTCATAGAATTTATTATCTAAGTAAACCTTCAATTCAATAGAATCCATCCCTGTGTTATCCCGATGTCCAAAATAGAATGACATTTTAGAATAATTCCCCTCAATATTATAAGAAATAGACGATGAACGCTTCCTATTCCAGCTATCACTAACCGAAAAAACGACACCATTTTTATATTCTTTACCAGACATTTGAAAGCTTCCACCTTCTGGATTCTTAGCCTCTGAATACGTCCTAGCTAAATCTAAATCAAATGCGGTCAACACATCATTCGCATACACCGCAACAGCCTCCGTCGTTTCCGGAGCTGCCGTTTCCTGCTCGGTCTCCGGTACCTGCTGGGTAAGCTGTTCCTGATATGCTTTCTCATAAGCTGCTGCAAGCTCGTTCAGCTCGGCATCTTCCCCGACCTTCTCAATCGCCATTCTAATCGTGACAACTGCTCCGAGATTATCACCGTGCTGGCTCTGAATATCAGCAGCAGTGATTGCCTCTGCCTTGATCTGTTCGGCAGACTTTTCGGTTGGGGCAGGAGATTCGGTTGTGTCGATTGTTTCTTTCTTAATTAATGCGTTTCGTTTTGCCTCGTATTCTTCCAGTTTCTCCTGCAAGCTCTCAAAATCCGAATACGTTTCCAGCCCAGTCTGAATCTGAGAAATCGCTCCATCATAGTCACCTGCAGCTGCAAGCTCCTCTGCTTGAGTAATTATGGCGGCAACCTGTTTATCCGGAAATTTCTCATTACCCATGTCAAATACAATCGTATTATGATTTCCAATATCTCCACCAATCACTATTCCCTCATTTTCATCACCTTTATCCTTTTCATCGGTTGTATCAGTTGAACTCATACTTGATTCCTCAATTGTTTCACACGAACTCATTGTCAGTGCCAACAATGCTGTTACGATAATTGCTACAATTCTAACCAATATACCGCTATCTTCGAATACGTTCATACAACATTTCTTCATAAGATACCTCCATAATACACCTTTATTCATCATTGCTTCCGTAAATTGCAATTGTGTTGTCATCCCCAACATCTCCACCAATCACAATTCCTTTGTTCTCATCCACATTAGCTCCTTCTCCATTCACCTCTTCTGTAACAGCAACCTGTTCCACCTGCGAAACTGTCCCTGATGCACTGCCCCCCTGCAGGGAGGCAATGATGTGGGGAGAGTACAGAATCGCTACAATCAGCACGATTGCTGCAAGCATCATGAAAAAAACAAGTGCCGAATTATATGTTACCCTGTTCCCATTACCCTTGACTTTAATTTTCACAGAAAACACCTCTACAATCTTTCTTATTTTTTCCCAGATAGAGTCAGATTCCACTTTTGCAGGCTCAGCCACTGCTTTAGGAGACTTTGTACTATTTCCCGCCAGTTTCTCTGCTACCCTCTGTGCAGTGGGTCTGTTATCGGGATATGTGTTCAGAGCCTCTGCCAGCACTGCATACACCTGACTTGTTTCTGCATATGCACGGGCAAACTGTTCCCTCTGGCTTCTGTCCTTCGGCAGAGCTGTGCCCATCAGTTCAAAGGCGATCACTGCCATAGAATACACATCTGTTTTCTTTGTGAGCTCCAGTTTCCCGTTTTCGCCGATTGGTGCTCTTTCATAGATCGTGTCATCCGCCTGCTCCGGAGACTTATAGTAGTCCGTATATCCCTTGCACGGTGCATACGGAATGAGAAACACCTCCTGAAACGCCGATACATTATAATCGATGAATACGGGAACGACCGCATCCGCCCTCTTGACCAGAACGAGATTTGAAGGCTTCACATCTTCGTGTATGATCCCGATACGGTGCAGATGCTCCAGCGACTGGAACAGCATCTTGACTTTCTGCTCCGGTTCGCTGATCGTGTCCTGATTTTGCATAAAAGTGCTGAGAGGCACTCCATACTCCATGACAAGCACGATTTTCTCCACTTCGTCCTGAATCCGTTCAAGTCCCTCTCTGATCATTGTTTCTGCTCCTTTGCGTCCTTTCAGTGCGGTCTCAGCAATAAGCAAGGGATTAACTGCATTGAGCAGTTCTTTTGCCTCAAAATTAGAAAGAGGCTTTCCATCATGACCGATCAGCTCATACTTGTACAGCTTAACCGAACACATCTCTGCACTTTTTTCTTTGAGATGCAGCATGATGTTCGCTTCAGTACACGCACTGAGCCACTCCGCATCGGTTTTCGGCTGATGCGTCTTGACAACCTCCATTCTGCCATTCCACTGAATCGCAACAGTGGGGTATTCGGTTTTCAAACGCAACACATTTACACTTTGTACTTTCTTTTTCGTTTCTTCGCAAGCGGATTCGAACGCAGAAACGTCCACAGTATTGACAAATTGCACAACTTTCGGCATAGCATTCACTCCTTCGGCGACATTATTATGGTATTATCTACATTATAGCATAGAATTTTCCACTTGGCAAGGATTCATTAAAAAAATTTGGACAATGTTCATGAGTTCACGCTTCTCAGTTTTAAAACGATAGCAACTGTTTTTTAAACACATCCCGACAACCCGAAACACAGATGCTGTATAATATAATTATCAAATCCAAGGAGGTATCCCCTATGAAAAAGGTGCTCATCAATATCTTTCTGGTCGGTATGGTGCTGTTCGTCTGGTGCTGGATCGCAAACGGCGGCATTTTTCCGACGCTCATGCATTTTCTCTCGTTCTCGGTGGACAAGATCACATGGTTGCTTTCTCTGCTGCTGCGTGCGGCTGAATGGGTGGGCGGTCTGTTGAACGGATAACGCCTAAAATTCGGGGAAAGTATTATTTTTGCAACACTTTCCCCGACGAGAAAATCAGATATGATAGAATGAATACAGAATCAAATGGAGGTGTTCATCATGACAAGAAAACATCGGGTACTGGCTGCCGGAACGGGGCTTGTGGGCTTTGCAGGCATTCTGGTGCTTCGCATCCTCATCGCTTCATCCTACCTCACGCAGGAGAATGTATTCGCACCCTTTGCATTCATCTTCCTTGCGTGGCTCGCTGCGGTGATTGCTGTGTGGAAGATCACTAAGGGGCAGACCTATGCCACACTCCTCGCCGCTGCCGGTGCCGTACTCAGTACCGCAAATGCCGCCATCATTCCGCTGCTCAATTACACATCGCTCCACGACAGTGCTCCCGAGGGACTGGTGGCAGGTCTTGCACAGCGTGTGTCATGGATCAGCATCGGTGCTCTGCTCCTGATTCCCGTCACATGGGCTGGAATGTACTTTCTGGAGTGGTGGTACAATAGCGAGCAGTTCGGCACACACCTGAAAAACGAACCGGAATGGCTCCGGTATCGCTGGAGAAGAAGACCCCGCATCTCACCTCAGACGCTGCTCTGCCTTGCATTGTGCTTCGTCAGTATGCTTTTTGCAGGCGTGGTGCTGCTGTTTTCCTCCGGCGGAACGACCAGTGTGGGGAACATCCAGCTCGGTGTCATTCTCGTTCTCCTGTGCATCCTTACAACGGCTCTCTGGATCACGGATGAAAAGAGATTCCGCAGAATTCTGTACTTTTTGTCCACCTGTGCAATGCTCGGTGTGATGGTAATCCGGCATGAAACGGGACTTCCCATCTTCTTCTATCTGGCGTTTGCCCTGTTCTACTTCACCCTGCATCCGCTTCCCAACCGTCTGATCCAGCGTGGCATCCTGATCCTTCCCATCCTCGGTGTCTGCATGGTCCTGATCTACCATACCTTTTCTGAAAAGCTGCCCACCATCCCGTTCCTGACTTCCCTGCTGAACAAGATCGAGACCCGTGTTTTCAACAGCGGAACTGTGGAACAGACCGCTGCAATGCTGCGGAATCTCAAAGCCGGCGGATTCTGGGGCAGTCCCCAGTACGATGTCTATGTCTCCGAGGCGAGCACGGACTTCATCCTCGGCACTGCCGGACATTATTTCGGTATCCTCTTTATTCTCATTACGGCGGCATTGTTCTTCATCACCGCCTACAGCGGTGCCGCACACTTTACATCCGCCTCACGCCGGAATATCAGCGGCACGATCAGCAAGCTGGCACATTCCATGCTCATGGTCAACATCGGCTACAACCTGCTCATGGTCTGCGGCTGTTCCCCCGTACTGGGTGTGCAGTGTGTCCTGCTTGGAAAATCCATCATGCTGACAACGGTCTTTTCCGGTGTGCTCATGGGCATGGCTCTCTACCCCAGAGAATGGGTGAACGGATTGGTCGAAAATTTGAAAGGAGTGAACGATTATGCGTCATGCGAAACAGAAAACAACAGCGATCCTGCTGATCCTGTGCATTGTATGCGGGATCTGTCTGCACCGGTCAGCCGGCTTGCTCGAAGCCGCAGAGGAAGAGATGCAGACTTCAGCCATTTCACCGCTCGAAAGCCTCGTCGGAGGTGACGGACAGTACGCCGCCGGCAACCAGTATGGTGTGGTGTATTCAATCGACAATACAGTCATTGCACAAGAATTCGTCTATGATGGCAAAACCAAATACTGTGCCGCAGAAGGGTATTCCTCCATCATTGGCTGTGAGGGCAGCGGCGGTCTGATCTACTCACTCAGACAGACACTGCTCTCCAATGCCAGTGAGATCAATAAAACCGCACATCGGGGCAATTCTGTTGTTACAACTCTGCATTCCAAAGGCATGAAAACGGCTAACAACATTCTCTCCGCTTTCGATGAAGAATGCGAAGCGAGCATTACCCTCGTGATCCGTGAAGGTGCGGTGCTTGTTGCCGCCGGCAATAACAGCTATTCTCCTGAAGCGTTTTTCCATCCAAATGACTACGATGATCTGTATATTGATTACAGTGCTTCCGTCAACAGTGTGGGCAGCAGTGTCAAGCCCATTCTGGACAGAATGTACCTGCTTCACAATGACGAGTACGAAAAGGACGATCGGATCGGAAGCAAGAATTTCGTTGATTTTTCCTACATCCGACTGGATGACGGCTCTGTGATCCATAATCACGACCACTATGTTCCCAGCTGTTATGAAGGCTCAACAGAAGAAGATCCTTCTCTCTTCTGGCGGCACTGCACCCTGAGCGAAGCATTGCAGTGGAGTTCCAACGTGTTCCACATTCTCCACGCTGAACGGCTTGGTTTTACGAACGCACAAACCTATCTTAATGAGATGACCGGCATCCAGCGTCCGATCATCACAGAGATCAACAAGCTTGATGCGGTCACCTGTCAAAAAGACAGACTTCCCTGGTTCTTCTTCGGGCAGGACTTTGAATGCTCCCCCGTACGGATGTGCCATCTGTTTAATCATATTACAGGCGGTATATTCACACAGCCATTCTATGTGGCTCAGGTCATCCAGCCGGACGGTACGCTGCTCTATGAGGCGAATTCCACTGCACGTTCTGAGTACAGAATAAAAGTAAAAACGGAGGATGACATCCTGATCGAAGCAATGGCGGACACCTTTGAAAGCTATGTGAGCGAAGCTGTCAGCAAGAAGTATGATCGCAGGGTTCTTGCAAAATCCGGCACTGCACAGAATGCGGACGGCACACAGGATCGTGTGATGATGGTTTCCGTATTGTCGGAAGATCGGGAAACCGTCCTGGCTTCTGCGTGCTTTGCCATCAACAAAACGGAGACGGACTACACAAACAGATACATGGTCGAACAGCTGCTCATGGTACTTCATGCAGCGGATATCTTCTAAGGAGGTTTTTAATATGAATAAGAAACAGAAAATTGTCATTATCATCGCCAGTGCTATTATTATGGTGATCTGCGGCATCGGACTGGTTTCCGGACTGCTCACTTCCCATGGGAGCAGTGCAAAGAATGACAAATATGATGCCGGTGACTATCGTTACCATCTTGTACCGGCGGGAACCGAGGAGGTATCCGAGGCTCCGCTGGGGATTGTAAAGTAAAAGGGAACCGCCGCTCCATTCTTTGTGGGGCGGCGGTTGTCGTTTATGATGTACCTTCAACATCAGTTTTTTCATTTTTGGTAACTATTCAGTCCTCCCCAAACTTCCACAAAGTTGAAAACAAAATTCCACTGTAAAAAACTGTGATTCTGTCAATTTACAAGCGTCAATAAATGTGCTATTGCTCCCCCAATTATACCTTGCCAAAATCAATGTGGCTATGGAATTGAACCATCGTAAAATAGTGAAATATTCTATCCATCTCTGTTAAAATCGGAAAGGTTTAATTGGGTTATCAATAGTAGAAACGCAATTTTCTGGAAGTGTTAGTTTTTGTGAGGAGGAAGTATGAAAAAATATCTACCTCAGAACTTCAAGCAATGTTCATTTCTTCAAAAGAAAGAATCCTGAGTTATAGCAATGGAACAATAGAGATACAAGAGACCTACAACGAAATTAGTTATCCGCCCCCATACACAATATGTTTGAAGAATGATAGGGGGCATATACTGATAAGATGGTGTACTCGATACATGCAGAAACCATTGGGGAGGATTTGTGCGCGGGTGTAGAAATCCACTGTATCAGAGATGGTAAATCCGTAAAGACTTGTGAAATTTTGCTGCGATAATTCTTGAAAATCAAATCACACACAGCGTTATTTTGTGAGATGGATGTGAGATTTCACGCACGCAAAGAGCATCCAGACACAAAAAGAACCTCCAGCCCCAAAGCCGGAGGTTCTCATTTTTCACGCAATATCGGAAATCCGAATTACTTCATAGCCTCTTCGATTGCAACAGCACATGCTACAGTCATACCAACCATGGGGTTGTTGCCTGCACCGATCAGACCCATCATCTCAACGTGAGCCGGAACGGAGGAAGAACCTGCGAACTGTGCGTCAGAGTGCATTCTGCCCAGAGTATCGGTCATACCATAGGAAGCCGGACCTGCAGCCATGTTGTCAGGATGCAGAGTTCTGCCGGTACCGCCGCCGGATGCTACAGAGAAGTACTTCTTGCCGGCATCTGTGCGCTCCTTCTTGTAGGTACCTGCTACCGGATGCTGGAATCTGGTCGGGTTGGTGGAGT
>CALGTT010000195.1 GCA_937901485.1 uncultured Ruminococcus sp. | reverse complement strand
ACATCAGCACACAGTGTTGTTATCAGTATATTCCCGAACAGAAAGGACGGCACATATCAGAAGTGCCGTCCTTGATGTTTATGCCTTCTTTTCAGCCTGAATATCGGCAAGCTTCTTTGCCTTCAGTGCAGCGATGATGACCTTGTTGTTCTTTCTGTCATAGCGATAGAACAGTACCAGCATACCAATGCCGAGCACGAACAGGATCACGCCCACTGTGAATCCGGGCGGTGTGTAGGAGAACGTCACCGTATGTGTACCCGGTGTCAGCTCTACACCGATCATTGCCTTAACGACCTCGACCGGCTCGACCTTCTTGCCGTCCACCTTGACTGTCCAGCCGTCCTGATACGGGATGGAAGTGAACAGCACCTCGCCCTCGGAAGCAGTAACAGTACCCTTGATGTATCTGTCATTGAACTTCTCGACCTGGAGCTGTGCATCCTTCAGGGAGTCAATATCGGGCTGGAGCATTTCCGGATTGTAGTAGTAGAAGAAAGGCTCCTTGATGATGGTCGCGTTGTGCTCATTGTCAACGGTCAGACGCATACAAACCTTTGTGCCGACCTCGAATGTGCCCAGAGAAATGATGGAGTAGTTCTTGGTTTCAAAGTAAGTACCATAACCGCCGGACGGGAAGAAGTAGTCGCCTGTTTCCTCATCCCATGTACCCAGCCAGAGGTTTACCTTCTGCTCGTTCTCGGTCTTGAGGAACATGAAGATCTCCTTCGGCTGCTCTACAGTGAAGCGGTAGTCAACGGTTGGGTCGCCGCTTTCCATCTTGGTGTAGGTCGGCTGACCGTTGTAGCTGGAAACTGTAACCGCACCAAGTACCGGCTCGCCGGTGTCAATGCGTGTGTAGTACTCGTTCACGCCTGCGATCTGTCCTGCTTCATCAAATACCGTGTTGCCGGTCAGGGTGCTGAGCAGTACATTCTGGCTGTTGAACGGGTTGTCATTGCCCAGATGGTCAATGCGCAGGATGTCATCATCTGCCATGTAGCCGATGGACAGTGCGTTCGGGTTCTCGTAGATGGAAATGGTCTTTTCCTTCGGATTGCCGCTGCTGTCCTTGTCATCCTTGTCCTTGTAGGTGTACTCGTCCACCTTCTGGTAGCTGCTGTGAAGCAGGGGACGTGTCGGAGTATCGCCTCTGTCAAGAACGTACTTGATGCCCAGCAGGGAGTCGGAAAGCACGGTAGAACCCTCATAACGGGAGTAATAGCTTCTGGTGCAGTAGCCCAGTGTTTCGATGAAATTCAGTGTCTTTGCATTCATCACGGAGCTGGAGTGCGTAATGCCCTTCAGACCGAATGCAAGGTTGTCGTTGACGCAGCGTGTGTAGGTCTTTTCCGCACGGTACAGACCGCTGTCACGCTCCTTCATCAGGTCGGTCGCTGCCTTACCGGACTGCACGAACATCTCATAGGATGCTCTGGAGGAATATGCAACCTCCTCGTCCACATCTTTCATGGTGTGCAGGCTGTTGTACAGCAGCTCACCGGAAATGGCGCAGATCAGCAGGATCGGGATCACATACTTGGAAGACTTTTCAGCCTGTACTCTCTGTGCGTGCACATACAGGATCACCAGATAAACCGCTGCCAGACCGATACTCAGCCAGATAGAGGTCATCATATCCAGATGCTCATAGCCCTTGCCGGAGATGTAGAGCACCAGTGCCAGCACACCGAAGAACGTACCGCCGATGTGTCCGAGCTTGATGCCGTCAATATGCTTGAATGCCGTTGCTGCCATGGAAAGCAGAACAAAGGAAACAATGAAGGAATAACGGAAAGGCAGCCAGTTCGGCACCTGTCCGCCGTGCCACAGCATGTCCACAGGCTTGATGTACATGCTGAAGAACATTGCCGCAATGAGGAAGCCGTAGCCCAGCTTCTTGCGGACTTCAATTTTGCTGTTCAGGAAGAACAGCGGGAGCAGTACCAGTGTCAGGATACCGCAGTAGATCTCAGGGCTGCCCTGTACGTTGACAGAGTCATACTGACAGATCAGGAGCTGACCGATGACATCCAGCGGTTCAAACTGTGTGGTGAAGCTGAAGTCCGGCTCTGTGAAGTCGAACTTACCAAGCTGCAGTGCGTTGTACACCGGCAGGATCATGAACGCGGAGAGCATCAGGGACACCAGCGTGCTGACTGCGAAATTGCAGCAGGAATAGAAATAATCGCCGATCTTTCTGCCCTTCTGTTCACTGCCGAAGAACAGGTAGTAAACAAAGTAGAACGCAGTGAAGATACCGATCATGTAGCCGATGTAGAAGTTTGCAATGAACATCATTGCAATGGGGATGATGTAATTGAGCTTTCTTCCGTCATCAATGAGGTATTCCACGCCCAGTGCGATCAGCGGGAGGAAAACCACGCCGTCCAGCCACATCGGGTCAATGGTCTGGATGACCATGTATGCCATCAGGGAATACAGGATGGAGAAGATCATTGCCTGCAGGGGAACCATCTTTCTGGATTTCTGCAGGAAATAGCAGAATGTCACGCTTGCTGTACCGATCTTGCAAAGGATCATGATCAGCAGGCTCGTGAGGATCCACTTGCGGGGCAGAAGCATGACGATGAGTGTGAAGGGGCTTGCAAGGTAGTAGCCAATGATGCCCATGTACTCACCGGAGAGGTTTCGTGACCAGTTGTAGAAAATACTGCCGTCACCCCAGAAAGCCTCATGCAGTGCCTCAAAATAGTAGACATACTGTGCATTCAGGTCCAGTGCAAGCACGGACTGTTTTCCGAACGGATATAATCCGAAGAGCGCGTAGGTGATGTACATCAGGATCACAGGAATGAAGAATGCCAGAATGTAGAAACGATTCTGCACCGCCCAGTTCCGGATCGCCTGCACGATCGCCTGCGCAGAGATGCTGCGGCGTTCCTTTGCAGCCGGATTGGTCTGCGCAGCTGCCGCTGTGTTCTTTGTCATATTGTTCCTCCTCTTTTCGTGATATTTGTATCCAATCACAGATACAAATATTATACCATGCTTTTTGACTTTTTGCAAGCGTTTCTGAGAATTTTCAGGATGTGACTGTGCATTTTTATGTCCGTTTTCTACAAATTCGTTGTTTTGCACAAATATTGATCGCACAGCTGTGCAAAGTGTGAACATTTTCATTGTCTACTGGACAAATTCTGAAAAAAGTGATACAATAGAAATAAACATTGCAGCAGTTACACAAATACACAAGGAGGAACTACCCATGAAAAACACAACACAGATGATGCAGTGGGGCGGAATGCCCTGTGTCCGCATGGATGCCGGCGGCTACACCGCACTGATCGCACCGGAGCTTGGCTCAAATGTCATCCGCCTGCATGATACGGTGAACGGCATCGAATTTTTCCGCTTCAGCGATACCAACACCTATCCGCAGCTGCTCCAGTCCGCCGAGGTGTGGGGACTGCCCACGCTTTATCTCCCGAACCGCTTTTCCGACGGCGTACTGCGCACCTCCGATGCGACCTATCACCTGCCCGTCAACGAAGCCGCACCCTACAACAACCACATCCACGGCTTTCTCCACAAGCGTGCACATACCGTTGTGGAATACAAGGCGGATGATAACTGCGCATGGGTAAAGACGGCTTATGATTATGATGAAAAAGATCCCTTTTTCCAGTATCTTCCCATCCGCTTCCGCGCAGAATTTACATTCACGCTCTCTTCCTGCGGTCTGGAATATGAATTCACCCTGAAAAACCTTTCCCACAAGATGATGCCCATTTCCGTGGCAACGCATACTGCCATCAACTCCCCGTTCGTTGTGGGCGGCAAGGAAAAGGACGAGCGCATCACCGTGCCGATCGGCAAACGCTGCACCCTGAATGAACGCTGCCTGCCGACCAAGGAGCTGGAGGATCTCTCCATGCAGGATCTGGAATACCGCAGCGGTCAGAGATGCCCCGTGCTGCAGGTGATCGACAACGAAATGTATTTTGCAGAGCACATGATGGTGGACGGCGAGGACTTCTACGGCATGATCTGCGAGGATGTGGAAACGGGCAAGAGATTTGCCTATGAGATCAGCGAAAACTACAAGTTCTGGATCATCTGGAATGACCGCGGCTTCAACGGCTATTTCTGCCCTGAGCCGATGTCTGCGATGATCGACGCACCGAATCTCGGACTGCCGAACGGCTTTACCGGCTATCAGGAGCTTCGTCCGGAGGAAAGCTGTACATTCAGACAGCGTTTCTTCACTCTCAAATAAGAAAGGAGCAATTACCATGAAAAAAAATCTCATCCTGCTGTCCCTGCTGACGGCAATGCTTTCCATGACTGCCTGCGGCGGCGGCGCAGATGTCAACAAGGAAACCACACCCCCGACAGAAGCCCCGACCACGGAAGCTCCCACTGAGCCGACAACGGAGGAGGTCACAGAGCCTCCGACGAATGCGCCGTTTGCGGAGGCTGATCCCAACGCAGTGACATTTGATGACGGCAACTGCGATTTCGTGACCGTTGTCTGCGATGATGACGGCGCGGCTGACGGCACGCTTTCCGTAGAAGTTGTGGACGGCAATTCCATGCTCCGCTACCATGATACCAAAAGCTCCGCGGATGATGTGGGCGCATTGGTGCAGAAGATGCTGTTCGATGTGAAAAAGCTTCTGACTCCGGAGCAGTGTGCACAGGTCAACAGCATCAGCTTTGACATCGGCGGTACAGCCGAGGCGGATGCTTTTGTAGGCGATGACGGTGTGAATCTGGCAGTTCCCGGCTGGATCGGCGGCGGCGGCGGCACGATCACGATGGATGACAAGTGGTATGGCTTTGCCGATTTTGCAGCAACGGAGATCAATGAGTACGCTCTGCCGCGTTCGGACATGTACCGTGTTACCTTCAAGTTCCTGCTGGCATCCGGCGGCAAGAAGTGGGATCCGGCACAGGAGGAGATCACCCTGCAGATCATGCGCTGGGGCTTGCAGAATGTAACGGATACTTATATTGATAACCTTACTTTCTATGATGCTGACGGCAACTCCATCCCGCTGAGTGCTTACGGCGTGGAAACAGAGGAAGAAACGTCCGAGGGCGAGGCAGAGGAAACGGAAGCTGCTGAGGGCGCATCCGAGGAAACTGCTGAGAATGCAGAAGCTGAGACAGAGGCTGCCGAGAGTGCAGCAGAGGAAGAAACCACGGAGGAATCTGCACAATCTGAGGAGGAAAGCGCGGAATAATCTGTGAAAAACGCTGTATTCAGTATATTTTTCTTGACAGCGGCGTGAAAATGTGCTATAATAGTGGCACTTTACTGCACTGCTGTTCATAGGACTGCCCTGCCGCAAGGTGGGGCTTTTCTTTTCAGCAGGATCGAAATAGGAGGAACACAAAATGAAAAAGGTAACTGCAATGCTTGCAGCACTGGCAATGTGTGCAGGTCTGACTGGCTGTGAGAGCGAGAGCGAGACATATACAAGATACATCCAGTCCGTTCTTGACTGCACCTATATTGCAGAGTATGAAAACTACATGGAGCTGACCGAATCCACGCAGGAAGAAGCGGAAGAGGTTTACCAGAGTCAGGTGGACTATGTGGCAGAGCTGATCTGCTATCAGAATGCTGTAGAGATCGACTATATTTCTGAGGAAACGATGGAACAGTATGAGAAGCTTGCGAAGGATCTGATGGGCAAGGTAAAGTATACCGTTGAACCGGCAGTCAAGTCCGGTGATACCTATCATATTACTGTCAACTGTGAGCCGATGGATTTCTGGGATATTACTTATGATGAGATCGAGGCGTTCTATAACGGCGAATTCGGCGACCGTTATTTCAATGCGGAGACAGAGGAGGAGCGCACAGCTCTGGAGGAAGAATACGCAGCCGAGGTTCTGAGAATCGCCAATGAAGCCCTCGACGAGATCGGTTACGGCGAGGCACAGACCAAGATCGTGGAGATCACCGAGGACGAGGACGGCGTATACGGCATCTCCGATGATGACTGGCTCGAAATCGACGACAAACTCCTCAACCTCAACTACTAAATCAACCGCGGCGCGGAGCCCGCGCTGGCAGACGCGTATGGAAGCGAAATGATGACGGAGGCTTACTGTTTCGCGAGCAAAGCTTCTGAACCGCATGACGCTTGCTTCGCAGAGCGTCATAGCTATTGTAAGGAATGAGAGGGCGCGGCAACTGCGCTGTTGAGCGCGTATGGCGCGGCAACCGCGCTGTTGGACGCGTATGGGAGGGAATCCATGCGGAAAGTTTCTGTTTCGCGAGAAAGGATTCTGAACCGCATGACGCTTGCTTCGCAGAGCGTCATGGCTATTGAAAGTAAAAAGGACGGTGCGTTTGGGGCGCATCGTCCTTTCTGTTATTTTGCCGCTTCCGCAGAATTCATAATTGCATAGATCGTCTCCCGTTCCACGTTTTTGATGATCATGCTGTTCACCGTTCCCAGATCGTCCGTGCGGTAGATCTCCAGCAGACCTGTTGTAGTGCCGTCCTCGTGTTCCTGCACATGCACAAAGCCGCAGATCTCGTCCGTTTCGTAGATCTCCACATGTCCGTAAGCCGGCGTTGTCTGTTTGAGTGTGGCAGATATCATGAACGCAAGCCCCTGATTGAAGCTCCAGAAGCTGTTGTCGTCCTCGTCAAGCAGGTACACGCATTTGAAGGTATTGTACGCAGAGTCCGGCAGACCGTTGCCGATTTTCTCAAAGCCCTTGCGGATCTGGTTCACACTGTACGCGCCCTGCAAGCCGGAGATCGTTTCGCTGAAGCTGTCTGCATCGAGCAGGTTCAGTTCGCTCATGTCGCTCGGTTCCATGATTAAAAGGGACGCAGTTTCGTCAGCATTACGATACACTATGCCGCCTTCATACTCTTTGTTCACTTCAAAATCCGCCGGAATGTCCACGGTGATATGTCCGTTGCCGACGGTCTGCACATCCTCAGCGTGCACATCGTATGCTGTGAAATACGTTGCCGATTCGCCCACATCCTGCAAAATTGACTTTGTTCCGAGGAAAATCAGGATGCGCGGTACAAAAAACCACGCCGCCAAGCCCAGAACCACCAGAATGGAAACGACTGTGATGATGATCTTTGTTTTTTTGCTCATAAGAACCCCTTGCTTTTCATTAATATTACTTTCTTATTGTAGCACAAAAAAGTGCACTTGTCAAGAGAAGGACGATGCGAAACATCGTCCCTCTTTTCATTCTTTACAATAGCCATGATTCTGCTTGCGCAAAGTGCAAAAGAATCATGCGGTTCAGAATCCTTTCTCGCGAAACAGTCACTTTCCGCATGGATTCCCTCCCATACGCGCTCAACAGCGCGGTTGCCGCGCTAAGCGCGTTCGTCCTGACCGCCGCTGAGGTAAAAATTCTTCATGAGCACCAGCGAACAGCCCGCAAGGAAGTCCGTCTTTTCGCTGACACTGCTCAGCACGATGCGCTCGGCAATGTCGTCACCTGCAAATTCCTTGACGTACCGCTTGAAATGCCCGAAACCACGTTCAGTCAGTCCGAAATGATGCAGTACGACCTTCTGCGCCTGAAAACTGCATACCAGATTGTGCAGCAGCACGCTCCAGTCCTGCATGATCTCCTGCACGCCCTCCTCGCACCGCTTGTCCCCTGCCGATACCGCCTGATACATCTGCTCCAGCGTCACATGCTCAATATATCCATCCGTCGCACTGTACAGAAACGGCGTGCGCTCCCTGCTGTAGACCTGCGCGATTCGCGCCTGCATCGCCTGCACCGAAAGCTGTGCACGCACCGAACCTGCCGGATAACCGTCCTGCTGTCTGCCGCCCGGACGCACGATGCACCGTTCCGTCAGATAACTGTAGGTCAGATAGTCATTCTCATATTTCTCCGGTCGCAGTATCGAAATATTAATGTGATTGCCCAGATGCAGATAAACCTGATTCTGGTTCTGTGCACTGCCGCGCTGCAGATCTGCATTCGCAAGCGATAACAGCCATACCGCATTGCCGCAGAAAACCGGCGGCATGTTCGACGCAGAAAGCCCCTTCTTCAGCTCCGTAAAGTCCAGCGTGCCGTCCTTGTAAAATACTCGCATCCTGCCGATCATGATCGGCATGACTCCCACGCCAAGCCCCAGTACATCACTGCTTTTCAGACAGCTGTTGTTCATCATGCGCTCCGCCGAGCTGAGAATGAACTGCAGTATCTCCTTGCGGCTCGTGTGATCCGTGCAGGGCATACTCGCCTTGTCCAGTATGTCCATGTGCATCGTGCACAGTCCCACTGTGATCTCATGCTCACTGATGACTGCACCCAGCACAAATTTGTAGTTCGCGTTGATATCCAGCAGGATCTTGCGCCTGCCCTTGGGCAGCCTGTCCTGCTGCGTGTTCTGATACGGTGCTTCGCCGATCTCCATCAAGAGCCTCTCACCGATCATGGCGTTGGTGATCTGCGTGATGGATGCTCGCGTGATCTGGAGTTTCTGCGCCAGATCCACTCTCGAAATCGGTCCTGCCTCCCAGATGGTGCGCAATACCTGCATACGGTTGATGCGCTTTAAATCCAACTTGCTGATGCCGCTTAACATTGGCATACCTTCCTTCCCCAGTTTCAGGTTGGCTTTTGTTTACATATTTTATTATACCACAGTTTTTCTAAATTTGCAAGGACATTTCCAAACCGTTTGGAATACCGTTATATTGCACAAAATACTTGGTAATATTTGTGCAATATGATTTCATCCCAAGCATTCATACAGCATCATGCACAGGGGCATGGTGAGGATGGAGAGGAGCGTGGTCACGCCGAACAGCTCGGAGGCATAGGCGGCATTTTTCTTGTAATTGAGGCACTGCATGGTGCACATTGCCGCAGAGGGAGCAGCGGTAGCAGCGAGGACGGTCATTTCCATGATGCTGTCAAAGGGGAAGCAGAGAAAGAGGAGGATGACCGCCGCCGGAATGACGAGGAGCTTTAAGAAGCTGATATAGAAAACACGCGGTTTTTTCAGGACGGCGGGGAGATCGGTCTGCGCGATGGTCGCACCCGCAACAAACATGGCAAGGGGCGTGTTCAGCTCCCCGATCATGCCGAGGGTATCGGCAAGGAGGGGCGGAATGGTGATCTGCGCAAAAAAGAGGATCATGCCGAGAACGATCGCGATAATGGCAGGAGAGCGCAGGACTTTTTTGAGGGAGCGCAGGCTGTGCTGACCGGAGATCTGCATGACACCGTGCGTCCACGCAAGGAGATTGAACACAGTAACAAAGGCGGTGAGGTAGAACACGCCCTCCAGCCCGAACATTGCACGCACCAGCGGAATCCCCATAAAACCGCAGTTGGAGTAAATGCAGGAAAAGCGTTCGATCGCGGTTTCCCTGCCCTCTTTGCTGCGGACGGCGAGGTAGGAAATGAGCATGGCGACGGCATAGGAAAGGACGGAGAGCAGGAACGTCCAGCCGAGATTGACCGCCAGCTCCGCTTTCAGCTCGCGCTGGTAGGCAAGGAGGATGACAACGGGATTGATGACGGTGAGGACGAGTCGGGAAATTTCGCTGACGGTGTCCTTGGAGAGCAGACGGAAGCGGAAACAGCCCGCACCAACGAGGATGAGAATGAGCATGATGAATGCTTGCTGGAGAATGACTTGGGACATGACAGGACCTCCTGAAAAATGACTGGGTTGACATTCGTAGTTTTGAATGGTATAATGAAGGGGACTTTGAATATGAATTGATTTCACAGACCTCTGAAAGGAATGAGAACATGAAGAAAAAGGTGAAGTTCACAGCGATCGGTATACTCATCGCCGCATTGATCGGCTTACTCTCTGTTTTACAAATCTACACAGAAACTGTGCTTACCTCCGCAAAAATCACGGATGCAATCAGGGAAAATGATAGAGAGAAAGTGGAACAGCTGCTTGAAAAGCACCCTGATACGGTGAATAAACTGGATTTTATTTTTCCTGCACTTCCGGAAACCTATGCCAGATATCCTTTGCAGACAGCATGTGAGCTTGGCAATTACGAAATGGCAGAGCTTCTGGTTCAGAATGGTGCAGATGTCAATCTTGGTACCTTTTCACCATTGGTACTGGCACTGCGGCATTCCAGAAACGGTATGGACGATCCGCTGGTTAAATTATTGTTAGACCATGGTGCGGATGTTGTCGTTCCAACACAGATGGATTATAATCCGCTGTGTGCCAGCGTATGGATCAGCACAGAAGCAGATCGGACGGAAAAGGAAGCATCCCTTGCCTTCTTTATCTATATTACAGAAGAATATCAAAAGGAAGGACTTCGGATTCAGGATGATCTGATCTGGAATCTGGATTCGATTCTAACGTATGCTGCTGTGAACAACAATCTGCTTGTAGTGCAGTATTTGATTGAGAACGATCTTTTCTCAGCTAATGATAAAAATGCCGCAGGAATGAATGCAGTTTGCAGAATATGTCATGTAAATAACGACCACAACTACACAGAGCTGATCGAATACCTGTTATCCGTCGGCAGTGACCCCTATATGACGGATGATAATGGCAAATCTGCATATGATTACGCTGTGGAAAAGAATGATGCTGCGGCAATTAAACTGATAGAGAGCATGCCCGAAAGCACGCCGCCCATTTCATAGAGTATCATAGCACAACCGCCGGAAAATTGCAAGACCTTGCAGAATTTTCCGGCGGTTGTACTAATTATTTTCGTCACTGCGGTAAAATTTCATCAGAAATTCGAGCCATTCCAGCCCCACTTGTCCGTTTCCGCATACTTGACATAGATGCGGTTTCCGGCAATGCCCAGCTCATTGCTGAGGATGGTGCAGACCTGTGCAGTCATGCTGTCACATGCGGACGCGCCTGCGCTGCCGAAGATGCTGACCTCGACCATCGCCGCCGGTGCATCGCTCCCCTGAAACCAGAGCATCTGCTCCGGCTCGATCCCAACCATGAGCCAGTGCTCGGACTTGCCCGGAATTGCGGTGATCGCCTGTCCCATGGCGGATTTGATGGACTCTGCCTTTGCCGCCGGTACAGCAGCATTTGTTTTGATGTTAATGAATGGCATGGTAAAACCTCCTTATAATCAATTGAAAACTCACAGCGCAGGGGGACGCTGTCCCCCTGCATCCCCCTGCCAAAGGGATGTGATCCCTTTGGAATCCCGATCGTTTCGCCATTGCCCCTTTCGGGGACAAAGGCGAAACGTTAGGACTGCAAGAACACATTCTTTGACAAGGACGCAGGAACAGTGTTTCCTGTGCTATGAATTTCAATTTTTAATTATGAGCTGATTTTCTATCTGCAATACAGATACCGGCTAACATCCAGAATACCGGTGCTGTAGTGACGGAGGATGCACCGATGAGCATCAGGAGCAGATAGATCAGCACTGCGCCGTAGATGCCGGCATTCACCCAATTGCCGCCCCTGCACTGCTTCGCGCCGCGGATGACCACGATCACTGCAAAGGCAAGATAGAGCAGAAGTGCCGGAATGCCGAGGGTTGCGGCGATGTGCAGATATTGGTTGTACGGACGGTCAAAGGTATTCGGATTGCTGAGGATTTCCTTGTGCTGGTAGAGCTGGGGATAAACCAGACTGTCCGGTCCGCTGCCGACCAGCGGAAAACGTCCGATGATGGAAAGTGTCACGTTCCAGAGATAGCCATAGGTATCCGGAATACTGCTGATGTCAAAATCACCGTTCGGATTCAGGGTATTGCTTGCGACATAATAGCCGCTTGCCGCCAGACGGTAGGAGCTGTCCTCCCAGATCAGTGCACCGTCATAAAGCTCGAATCCCGATTCCACTGCCACATTTTCGCCCGTTGTACGGCTGTAGACGGCGTTGAGGGAGGGCGACATGCTCGCCCAGAAGCCCATGGCAACAATGAACGCCACTGCCGCGGCGGAAATGCTGAGATACGCCGATTTACCGGATCTTTTCGCGATCAGATACACCAGTATCCCGACAATGGCAAGCGCACTGCCGGCGCAGCCGATCAGGCACTGCGTTTTCACTGCCATGATGACAAAGGCACAGGTGCAGATAAGATAAAAGATGCGGCTTTTCTTTTCCTCTGCGAATGCTGCGCCGAGCATTGCCGGAACGGAAAGCGTAACCAGCAGGATCGCAAGGAAGATCGGGCTGCCCGTCAGACCGGAGGGCAGGAACACGCGGAACAGCAAAAGCGGTTCAAGGTTCTGATAATTGGACGGAAAGCCGATCGGCAAAGCCTGCAAAAGTCCCCATGCGCACTGCACAAGCCCGAACACCATCAGCCCGTTGAGGAGCTTGCGGTGATTGTCCGCCGTGCCGAGCTGTGCACCAAGCAGGCACAGGCAGCCGTAGAAGATGATGGAAAGCAGACCTTCATTTCTGCCGTCCGCACCCATGAGGGCAACGGTGTAGTCGTAGGAATTGATCAGACTCACGATCCCCCAGACCGCCAGACCGCCCAGCAGTCCGGCAGGCAGGAACAAGGAGCGCGGTGTGACCTGCTTCATGAAGCCGATAAACACAAAAACCATCGCTGCTACGCCAATGATGGAAAGTGCCATGCCCGGTACACTGTAAACCTTCGCAAATTCCAGCGGAATGCTGAACAAGGGCGAAAGCAGCAGCCAACCCAGCAGGATCTTCAGCAGAAACCCCTGATACTCCTCCGGCTTCATGTTCAATATAAAATTCGATTTCTCCGTCGTGTTAAATATCGTCTTAGGCATTATAATCCTCCTGTGTTTTTGGTAGGCTCGATATAGTGCGAGCTCTGTGTTCTGCACTTTCTGCCAAGATATGTGTTTTCTTGCAATCTTAGCGTTTTCAATTTGCCCCCTTGGGGGTAAATTGAAAACGGCATGGGATTCCAAAGGGATCACATCCCTTTGGCAGGGGGGGATTCCCCGCGGGGCGGGGAAATGTCCGCAAGGACAAAAGGGACGGGACTGTAAGTCTGGGGGACAGAGTCCCCCACTATGCCGCCGCCCGCCAAAAGCAAAGGACGGTACTAAGTACCGTCCTTATGTTTACTTTGCGTAATCCACTGTCCGGCTCTCACGGATGAGGTTTACCTTGATCTGACCGGGATAATCCATTTCATCCTCGATCTGCTGTGCGATCTGTCTTGCTACCAGAACCATCTTTTCATCGCTGATGACTTCCGGCTGTACCATCACGCGGATCTCTCTGCCTGCCTGAACAGCATAGCACTTCTCCACGCCCTTATAGGAAGTACAGATCTCCTCCAGCTTTTCCAGACGCTTGATGTAGCTTTCATAGTTCTCGCTTCTTGCCGCCGGTCTTGCCGCAGAAATGGCATCGGCTGCCTGTACGATGCAGGCAATGGCGGTGCGCGGCTCTACATCATTATGATGCGCCTCAATTGCGTGAATGACCTCTGCATTTTCACGGCACTTGCGGCAGACATCCACACCGATCTGCACATGGGAACCCTCCACCTCGGAGGTCAGTGCCTTACCGATGTCATGCAGCAGACCTGCACGCTTGGCAAGGTTTACATCCACGCCCAGCTCCGCAGCCAGTACACCGGAAAGCTGTGCAACCTCGATCGAGTGCGTCAGAACATTCTGACGGTAGCTGGTTCTGAAACGCAGTCTGCCCAGCAGCTTGATCAGCTCCGGATTGACACCATGTACATTGGTTTCCAGAATGGCACGTTCGCCCTCCTGCTTGATTTTGTGCTCTACCTCGCGCTTTGCCTTTTCCACCATTTCCTCAATGCGGGTGGGATGGATTCTGCCGTCTGCAATCAGACGTTCCAGCGCGATTCTTGCAATTTCACGGCGCACCTGGTCAAAACAGGACAGCGTGATTGCTTCAGGTGTGTCGTCAATAATCAGGTCAACGCCTGTCAGCGTTTCGAGTGTACGGATATTACGTCCCTCTCTGCCGATGATGCGTCCCTTCATTTCATCGTTGGGCAGTGCCACAACGGAAACAGCTGCTTCGGATACCTGATCCGCTGCACATTTTGCAATGGCAAGGGAAATATAGCTGCGTGCCTTCTCCTCGCTGTCCTCCTTGATCTGCTGCTCAAATGCAACGATCTTCATTGCCTTTTCATGCACCAGTTCTTCTTCGAGCGTCTGGAGAATGTATTCCTTCGCCTGTTCACTTGTCAGCTCGGAAATGCGTTCGAGTGTTTCAAACTGCACTTTCTTGAGGGATTCTGCTTCCTCCTTCAGTTCGTCCGCTGCCTTGAGCTTTTCCTGTAACGCTTCTTCCTTCTGTTCGAGGGCATCGAGCTTCTTGTCGAGTGTTTCCTCCTTCTGATGGATTCTGCGC
>CALGTT010000194.1 GCA_937901485.1 uncultured Ruminococcus sp. | reverse complement strand
CCATCACCACGACCATGACGAGGAATGCTGCTGCGGTCATGATCATGAGCATCATCATCATGATCATGACGAGAACTGCACCTGCGGCTGTCACGATCATGAGCATCATCATGCGGATGATGTCTTTGCAAGCTGGGGCGTGGAAACGGCACAGACCTATACTGCCGAGGAGATCGAACAGGCACTGGCGGCACTGTCTGATGCGGACACCTATGGCATGGTACTGCGTGCCAAGGGCATTGTGGCAGGTGCGGACGGCAAGTGGATCCATTTTGCCTATGTACCGGACACACCGGATGTGCGCTTTGGCTGTGCGGCAACGACCGGCAGACTGTGCGTCATCGGTGCGGGACTGCATGAGGATGCGGTTGCAAAGCTGTTCCGTGCGGAATAAGGAGGTTTCCCATGCAGATGAATCAGATCGAGGATATTCCGGTATATCTCTTTGTGGGATTTCTGGAATCCGGCAAAACCAAGTTCATTCAGGAAACGCTGGAGGATGAACGCTTCAACAACGGCGAAAAGACCTTGCTCCTGCTGTGTGAGGAGGGCGAGGAGGAATATGATTTCTCGAAGTATCCCAAGCAGTGCGTGACGATGCATGTCATTGAGGACAAGGCGGATTTCAACGAGGAAAATCTGCGAAATGTGCTCAAGGAAAGCGGCGCGACGCGTGTCGTTCTGGAGTACAACGGCATGTGGACGATCCAGGAGATGTTTGACGCGCTCCCGATGGAATGGGCAGTGTATCAGGCAATGTGCTTTGTGGATTCCAATACATTTTTAAGCTACAACGCGAACATGCGCGGACTGGTGGTGGACAAGATCAACGTATCGGAGCTGGTGGTATTCAACCGCTTTGAGGCAGGCGTGATGGACGAGGTGGAATTCCACAAGATCGTGCGCGGCATCAGCAGACGCACACAGATCGCCTATGAAACGACCACGGGCGAGGTGGCATACGATGATATCGAAGATCCGCTTCCGTTCGATGTGGAGGCGGCAGAGATCGACCTGAACGATGAGGATTACGCGCTCTGGTACCGTGACATCATGGAAGAACCGGAGAAGTACCACGGCAAGATCATGAGCTTCCGCGGCGTGGTGGCATTCGATCCGTCCTTCCCCAAGGGCGTGTTTGCCGTGGGCAGACATGTCATGACCTGCTGTGTGGATGACATCCAGTACTGCGGCATCGCGGCAGAATGGAGCAAGGCATCCATGCTCGACACGCGCCAGTGGGTGAAGATCAGAGGTAAGATCTCCGTACAGCGTCACAAGCTCTACCGCGGCAAAGGCCCGGTATTGCAGGTGCAGGAGGTCGTGCTCTCCGACGCACCCGAACAGGAAGTGGCAACTTTCTATTGATACTACAGAAAACCCATGCAGACACACATCTGCATGGGTTTTGTTTGTATACATTGGCATCGGAGCAAACAGCTCCGCGATCACTCCGCCGGATCGGGCAGAGCCTTGACCGCGTGGATGATCATATCCACACAGCCCTCCACGCCGAACTTGGACGAGTTCAGGCAGAGTGTGTAGTTGTCCTTGTCATGCCAGTTGCCGCCGGTATTGATGTTGTAGAACTTCTCGCGGCGGTTGTCCACACGCGGCAGAAGCGTTTCGATCTCGCGCTCCGGTACATTATAGGCGGTCTGTGCAAATTTCAGGCGGTATGCTTTGGGGGCATAAATGAACGCACTGAAATGATTCGGGTTTTCACGCAGGATGTGGTTGGCACATCTTCCCACGATCACGCACGGGCCCTGCGCTGCAAGCTCCGCGATGATCTTGGTTTCCATCAGGTACACCTTATCGGAAATCGGAATATTGTCCTCCATTGCCCTGTTGGGGTTGGAGTTGAGCAGCAGGGAATACAGGAAGCTCTTGGGGGAATTCTCCTCCGCGCCCTCCAGCTTGCTGATCGGCACGCCCATGCGCTCCGCAGCCATTTCGAGAATTTCGTGATTGTAGAACGGAATGCCCAGCTCCTCAGCAACACGCTTGCCGATGAGAACACCGCCGCTTCCGTATTCGCGTTCGATTGTGATGATCGGATACTTCATTGCAATACACTCCCTCTTGGTACAGCACGCAGATTGTTCCCGACGCGGGAGATTCCAGCTTCGTTCCATGATGATGTATGCGGCTGACCTTTCATGATATGATAAAATTCTTATTGATAGACCATGTATCTATTTTACCACATTCCACATGAAAATGCACCATTTTTTCCATAAAAAATTGACAGAACATGGATTTTCTGCGTTTTGTCTAAAATATAAGCATTTTGTTCGTACATTTTCAACAATGTATTTCCGTTCTCCGCATTCCGCGCACCTGAAAAGCACCGGCAATGTCCGGATGTGCGGTGCATACGGGGTGATGGGTATTATGGGATTTATACATAACAAGCTCACATATTTTATAGAAAATGCCAATTGACAAATAAAAATATCGTATGTATAATATAATTAAAACGCGTTTCTTCTGATGTTATGCTAGTAGTTTGTAAAAACTAAAACTTGATGATACTCATTCACTTGAATAGAAATCAAGAGTTGCCCCCTCCGCCGCCATTCGGCGGCACCTCCCCCGCAAAGCGGGGGAGGGATATGCGGGGGCTGCGCCCCCGAGTCCCGCTTTTTCATTCAAGATTTAGATTTTACATAGTACTAGAAGAGAATGATCCCAATGAAGTATATTGGAGAGGATGTGAGTGTAGGATGCATAAAAACAGGTTTTCAATATTTCTTCTCGCGCTTGCGCTGACAGCTGTTTCCGCAGGCTGTACAGCCGCGCCGGAACAGGCAGAACCATCCCCGTTTCAGGGCGACGCGGCGGTCAGTGAAATTCTCGTACCGCAGCCATGGACGGAGGCAGAAATTCCGGTGGACGGCAAGATCTGGAACCTCTCGCTTGCCGGTGACTGCATTTTCATGGAGCTTATGCTGGAGCGCGAGGATAAAAACGCGCAGAAAAGCGACAAAATGGAGCTTGGCATTTACGACACGGCAACTGATTCCTATCAGAAGCTCGCAGACACCCCCGCGCTTCTCAGCTATGGCACGGCAAATTTCACCATGGGGCAGTATCTCGGCATGATCAGGGCATGGGAGGACTATGAAGCAGGTGGATTTCAGGGAATGCTTGCGGTATATGACACCAAGGCGCAGGAATTCCGGACGCTTGACCAGTACGCGGCAGGCAATATTGTGCAATATGCCGCACCGCTAAACGATACCACGATTGCTTACCTCTTTTATGAAGCGGATTTGCAGGCATGGAGCGTCCGGCTCTATGACCTGACAACGGCGGAAAGCCGGCGCATTTACACGCACACGAACGAAGAAACGCGCTCGCCGGCTGGCATGACTTGCGTGGACGGGAAAATTGTGATCGCGCTGCAGGCGACTGACGGCAGCACGGAGCTGCTGTGGCTGACAGGAGAGGGCGGCGCAGAGAAAACGGAAACCATCCCGTTTGAGGCAAACGCTCAGATTACGGCACTGCGCATTATGGGGGATTATTACTGCATTTCCACCGCGCGTGATGTCACAGTGCTCCGGCGTAAGGGGGACACGTTTGCGCCGGTGAAGATTCCCAATTTCTATCTGGATCATCTCAAATCCGACTGCATGGAAGAAGCCCTGATTTTCGGGATTACAGGCAGCACGGAAGCGGACAGCACTTTTGTGGGGCTTGATTTTGCAGCAGAATCCGTGAACGTCTACCGTCTGCCTGCCGCAGAAACGGAGGAACAGCGGATGTACACGGAGTTCGGCAGTGACGGCACGATACTTCTGTTGACGCAGGAAGACGTGCCGGTGCATGATACGCTGAAATTCCGGTATACGACACTGGGAAAATAAACAATACAAAAACCGCCGTACCCCAGCGTACAGCGGTTTTTTCATTGATGCAGTTTTCCGTCAATCAGTTCGCCGCTGCCATCACTCCGTCAAGAATGCTCTGGTCGTACCATGTGCAATTCTTGCGGTCGAGCAGACCGAAGCTGTTCTTGCCGCCGTTATCCCAGATAAAACAGGGAATGCCGCGCGCCTTGGCTGTGCTGATGTAGTAGGAATAATACGCCGCGCGGTCAGCGGAATTGCCCTTGTTCTCCGCGCCGAATTCGCCGATGATGACCGGAATGCCGTTCTGGACGAACGTGCCGTAGAGATAGTCCATGTTCTTCTCAATCTCGGCTCTGCCGTTGTCGTCAAAGGTCTTGTCGTTGGGGTGATCGGCAAAGCAGAACTTCCACGGTGCATAGCTGTGAATGGAAACGATGATGTTCCCATCCTGCGGCACGACCAGTCCCTCCACGGCATTGCTGGTAACGGATGCGGCGTGTGTGGTGACAATGAGCGTGCGGTCGGGATTGTTGCCGCCGGATGCGCGCACGGTATCCACAAACGCCTGATGCAGGTGGTTGATGACATCGCGCTCCTCCGCCGTGCCGCCCGACCATTCGTAGGTGCTGCCGACAATACGTGGCTCATTCATGCCCTCAAACAGGAGCTTGCCGCCGTAATCCTGAAAGCGTGCCGCGATCTGTGTCCAGATCTTTGTCAGCTTTGCCTTGACTGCCGCTTCCTCAGCATAGGTCGGGTTGAGCCATGTGTAGTCATCGTGGTGCACATTGATGATGGTGTACAGGTCATTGTCCATCGAGTAGTCCACGACCTCCTGCACTCTGTCCATCCACGCGCTGTCGATCGTGCCATCATCGGTGATATGATCCGTCCACGAAACCGGAATGCGCACGGCATTGAAGCCTGCCGCCTTTACGGTGTCGATCATTGCCTTTGTTGTGACGGGATTTCCCCAGCCCGTCTCTGCCTTTGTCACATCGTAGCAGTCAAGCGAATTGCCGAGATTCCAGCCGACCTTGATATCCGCCGCGATTGCTGCCGCATTTGCTTTTGTCATGTCTGTTCCGCCCTCCGGCTTACTGTCCGTATTTTCTGTATTGTCAGGTTTGCTTTCCGCATTTTCCGTGCTTTCGGGCTTCTTCTCCGGTGCGCCGCCCGTACCGTAGGCATATTTCACGGTGATGTTTTCCAGTGTCAGTGCCGCAGTTTCGCCCCACCAGTAGCCGAGCATGACTTCCGCATCTGCGGGAACGGCGGACTTGACCTCATCGGGCAGGATCCAGGTCAGGCTCAGGTCGGAGCTTTCTGTCAGGATCGCGATGGTGTCGGTCTGGTGCCACTTTTCGGTGGTAATGCCGAACGCGCCGGTAAATTTGCCGAAGCTGCCGCCTCCGCGGATGTCAAAGGTGATCGCCTGCGGTGTGCATCCCTCTCCGAGCACATCCGCAAGGGAAACGTTCACACTTTTCGTCTCCTCGTTGTTGAAATTGAGCGTCTGTCCGACCGCGATGGTTTCGGTCGCATCCACGGGAAGCTGTGCGGTTCTGGTGTAATTGCAGATGACGTTTTTGAGCTGTACGGTCGTGGTATTGCCCCACCAGTAGCCGACGAGCACATCACCATTGGGATCGACAAAGGGCTGGATCTCAGCGGGAACATTCCATGTGACCTCGCAGTACGAGCCTTGCGCCGTGACGGAAAAGTCATCGGACTGGTACCAGCCCTCATCCGTTGCGGCGGTGCAGTCTCCGGTCACGGAAATGCCGCAGCCGCCCTTATAGGTACCGATGTTGGAAACGCCGTCCCCCGCATAGAACACGAACGTAAAGGAATTCACAGTGTCTCCCTCAGTGATGAACTGGGAGAGTCCGGTCTGGTAGGTGTTGTCGTTATTGCGGTTGAGTGTCGCGTCCACGTCGATCTGTGTGCCGAGCGCGGAGGTCACAGTCTCCACGGGGCTGACATGTGCCGTGGTGGTCGGTTCGGTTTCGGTAATTGCTTCGGTTTCTGCCTCTGTTTCCGCAGTTTCCTCGGTTTCCTGTTCCGTCACAGCGGATTCGGAAACGGAGCTGACGGGCTTGTCCGCCTCCTGATCGCTGCAGCCTGTCAGACAGGTACAGCCGAACGCAAGGGCAAGCAGAGCCGCGGTGAAGCGTGTGGGCAAGTGCAGGTGCTTTCGCTTCATGTTGATTCCTCCTTGTTTTTCTGAAATGATTCCCCAAAGCGCACGGGGAATCCATTCTATTATAGCACAGCTTTCCTGAATTTTCCAGCATAAAAAAAGAAATCCCCGATAAATCGGAGATTTCCACATATTTTTATTTATTGTGAATCATTTCTTTGTGAGAGTATGTGTACGGTGGACGGAAAGTCCTCGTTTCACGCAGCAGCGCGGTTTACCGCATTACTTTCTGAGAATATCCACCCAGCTCACTTCTGTGCCCGTGCC
>CALGTT010000193.1 GCA_937901485.1 uncultured Ruminococcus sp. | reverse complement strand
ATCCGGTATGCGATTCGCGGGTGGCACGGACTTGAAAACCCCTCCGAGATGGAGAAGTCCGCCTGTCATGCCGCACAGTCCTTCGCCGGCCATGCCCCAGAAGAAGGACTTGTTGAACCCGGCGCGCGCATGTGTCGCCTTCCTGAGCCTGCGTCCGAGGTCAGACGAGCGACGCTCGGCGACATAGGTGGCCTCAAGGTTCTCCTTGGTGAAGTCCTTGCCCTCTGAAAGAAGCTTCAGGACGTTCTTCGCGAGCATAACACCGGATTCCCAGGCTTCGTCAACGCCCGCGTTCGCCAAACAGTCCGTCGTACCAGACCCTTCGCCGATGCGTGCGTAGCCGTCCCCGCAAAGGAAAGGCTCACCTTCCGTGCCGGACTCCTGGATCGACTTCGCGCCCCAGGAAACGAGCGTGCCGCCCTCGATGTGCCGCCACACGTACGGATGCATCATCCAGTGCTGGAGGTAGCGGTACGTCGTGCGCACGGGCGTGGCCTGCCACGGCGCGACGAAGATGCCGAGGGAGGCGGTCTTGTCCGCCATCACGAGGATCTCGCTCGGTCCTGCGATCATGTCAATATCCACCACACCGTACAGCAGCTTCTTGGCTGTTGCCACATAGATATTGCCGGGGCCTACGATCTTGTCCACCTTCGGGATCTCCTCCGTACCATAGGCAAGGGCTGCAATTGCCTGTGCGCCGCCAGAGAGGAATACTCTGTCCACGCCGCAGATGGCAGCGGCTACGAGGATGTCCTTGTTCGGTGTGCCGTCCTTGCAGGGCGGTGTTACCATAATGATTTCCTTGACACCTGCGATCTTTGCAGGGATGGCATTCATCAGCACGCTGGACGGATATGCTGCTGTACCGCCTGGAACATACAAACCAACGCGCTCCAGACCGCGGACTCTCTGACCGAGGATCACACCGTTATCCTTTGCATCAATAAAGCTCTGGGACTTCTGGCGGTTGTGGAAATCTGCAATGTTTTCCTGTGCATTCAGCAGAGCATTGACAAATTCCATATCCGCTTCGTTCAGTGCATCGTTGATGACCTCGCGGGGTACTTCGTAGTACTGTGGCAGGCTGCCGTCAAACTTCTTGGTATATGCCTTGACAGCTTCGTCGCCGCCTTCCTTGACGGTTTCGATGATCTCGGAAACGACCTGTGTCACACGGCGGTCAGTTTCACCGCTGCGGCGTTCGAGTTCCTTGAGAAATGCGTATTCCTGTGTGCCGTCACATACAATCTTCTTAACCATTGATTTTCTCCTCCACTTTCTGTACAAAGCTTTCGATCTCCTGCTGACGCATTTTGAGACTTACCGTATTGACGATCAGTCTTGCGGAGATCTTTGCAATATCCTCTACAACTTCCAGTCCGTTTTCTTTCAGTGTTGTACCGGTCTCAACAATGTCCACGATGCCGTCAGCCAGCTCCAGCAGCGGCGCAAGCTCGACAGAGCCTTCGATCTTGACGATATCCACATCCATGTTCTTGCCCTCGAAGAAATTACGCGTGACATTGGGATATTTCGAGGCGATGGTCTTGACACCGAAGCCGTCATAGAACGGGTAGTCCTTCTTGGTCGCAAGGGCGAAGCGGCATTTGCCGAAGCCAAGATCGACCATCTCAAACAGCCTGCCGTTCATTTCCATCAGCGTATCCTTGCCGACAACGCCCATATCGCAGACACCATGCTCGACATAGGTGATGACATCGGCTGCCTTTGCAAGCACGACTTCGAGATTGGCATCCGGTACATAGAGGATCAGTCTTCTTCCCTTTTCATGCAGCTCGGTGCAGTCATAGCCGAGGCTCTCCAGAAGCTTTACAGTATCCTTTTCCAGTCTGCCCTTGGTCAGAGCAATGCGAAGCGGTTTATTCATTTCCATCGACCTCCGTGATTTCCTCGGAAACGATGACGATCTTTCCGATTTTCTTATCCCTTGCATATTCGTGTACCAGCTCCATGTCGGAGAACAGCGCGTGTTCCACTACCCTGCCCTCAGCGCGGAACTTCTGTGCAACGGCAACCGCCTGTGCTTCGTAGCCCTCCGCAGCGGATACCAGTACATCCGGTGTCGGGAGCACGGGCTTGTGGAGCTTGGCGATCGCGCCGGCAATGGCATCCACATTCACAGCCATGCCGACTGCCGGAATATCATAACCGAATTCCGAAAGAAGCTTGTCATATCTGCCGCCGGAGAGAACCTCCTCACCGCAGCCCTCCAGATAGCCCTTGATGACAAGTCCAGTATAATAATCCGTCTTGTTGACAAGTCCCAGATCCACTGTGACCTTGCCGCTCGGATTCATCTCGCAGATCTCCAGATACAGCTCACGAAGCTGATCCAGCAGCAGCTCGATCCGCGGATTCTGGAACAGTGCTGCCGCCTTGTCAAAGACCTCCTCGCCGCCGAACAGCGTCGGAAGCTTCTTCAGGGCGTTGGTGATCTTGTTGCTGCCCATGTTGTCGAGAATGTCATTGAGTGCGGGATAATTCTTCTCCTCGATCAGGCTGCGGATCTCCTCCTTCTGCGCAGGCGTTGCATTCAGGCAGTGCATCAGCTCGCGGAAAATGCCCACATCGCCAAGCTCCAGTGAATAGTTGATGTCCACACTCGACAGGACGGATACAGCTGCGGAGATGATCTCCACATCTGCCATTCGGGAGGATGAACCGATCAGCTCAATGCCCGTCTGCACGATTTCGTCGCTTCTGCCCTTCAGGGACGGTTCAAAGCGATAGACCGGCTGGTTGTAGAACAGGCGAAGCGGCAGCATGGCATCCTTCAGACGCGTTGCCACGACTCTGGCAATGGGCATGGTGGAATCCGGACGCAGTACCAGCAGTCTGCCCTTGTTGTCCGTCAGCTTGTACAGCTCCTCCTGCGGAAAATAGCGGGAATTGAGATCGAACACATCGTAGAACTCCAGTCCCGGTGTGATCAGCTCCGCATAGCCCATTCTCTTGAAAATCGAATGGATTGCCGTTTCTGCGGCACGCTTGGTGTAGCATTCTTCAAATAGATAGTCCCTCGTTCCCTCGGGGGTGATCAAATCATATCGGCGCATAGTTTTCCTCTTTTCTGACTCTCTTGGTCACTTTAGTCTATTACTATGGTACTATAGTAACATATTACCAACCAAATGTCAAGTTAAAAGAATGACATCTGTGTGGATTTCGGCAGATCGCCAAATGCTCCTAAACCATCGAGCATTTCTATTATGGTTTTTGACGCACCGCTCTGCGTCTGGAATTCCTCCACGGAGAGGAAGTCCCGTTTCTGTGCTGCTTCATAGAGTCCGTTTGCCGCGGCATCACCGCAGCCGGACATGGCGGAGAACGGAATGCGGATCTTTCCGTCCTCGATCTGGAATTTGTAGGCATGGGATTTGTAGAGATCAACGGGCAGGAAGCTGAATCCACGGCTCATCATTTCATTGACGATGAGGAGAATATCATAGAGGTCGGTTTCCTTTTTTGAACGCTCAT
>CALGTT010000192.1 GCA_937901485.1 uncultured Ruminococcus sp. | reverse complement strand
TGTAGTTTGCACCGAGGGTTTCGCGCATGGGATCGAGCCAGCGGTAAGGTTCCTCCACACGGACACCGTCCACGAGGAGCGTCCAGGTAGAGAAGTCGATTTCCACCGTCTGACCGCCCACAGCGATCACGCGCTTGACAATGATCTTTTCAAGTCCCTGCGACGTGCGCAGTGCACCGTCCTCCTGAAAGAGCACCGCTTCCTGTGCATCAATAATGACAACATCCCCGTGTTCGGGATCGCCATAAATGCGTGATGTCAGCAGTCTGTCCCCGTTTTCCAGCGTAGGCTCCATGGATGAACCCTGCACCTCTGCATGGTCAAGGATATAGGCATACACAAGAATGATGACAAAGAGCATCGCCGCTACGATCTCCAGAAGATTGAACAGCTCCGAGATCAGGTAGTGGATGTCTGCATTTTTTGAAAAACGGACATACTCCCGCATAGGTTGACCTGCTTTCTGTATCAGTCCACAAAGCCGATGTCCGTGATCGGGTAATAGCGGAAGTACGCATTTCCGAGCACATCGTCCTCAGAAACAAGGCCCACACAGGAGCTGCGGCTGTCTGTGGATTTGTTGCGGTTATCACCCATCACAAACACATAGCCTTCCGGAATGGTAATGGGGTAAATGAACGCGCCGTCATTGGTCAGGGTGCGCTCGTTGATGTAGTTTTCACGCAGTGCCTTGCCGTCCACATAGACTTCGCCGGCTCTTTCGTCCACAGTCACTTCCTGTCCTGCAACTGCAATGACGCGCTTGATGATATTCTCGTTCAGGGATCTGCCGCTTTCAACCACATTCCCCTGTGCATCCAGCACATTGCCGCGATGATTATCCACCACCACGATATCACCCTGCTTGGGTGTGTACAGCATCCGGAGCATCACCAGCTTATCCTGATCGTTCAGTGTCGGTACCATAGAGCGTCCGTCAACGGTCACAGGTCTGGCAAGATAAGTGAACACCATCAGCACCACGAACACAGAAACCAGCATAGTTTCCACGATCTCCATCACATCCGCGAACAGATTTGCCCGCTTTTCCTCCGGTGACTTCGGCTCGGATTCTTCGTTTTCTGCCTGCGCTTCGGGAGCGTTCTGTTCTGTCTGTACATCCGGTGTCGGATCTTCTGTCTGTGTATCCGGTGTCATTTCCTTTTCTTCCATTTCATCCGCCTTTCCGTTCGCTGCAATGCAGTGCCCAGTTTATTGTATCATTATCATATTATCGTATTTCGGATAGCAAAAAAGGGACTCGCGTCCCCCTTCGCAGCACACAGTACAAAAACAGCATGTGCTGCTTTTGTACCGCCGCATGTTTCGGATTAGCCGATCAGTTCCTTAACCTTAGCTGCCTTACCAACTCTGTCGCGCAGATAGTACAGCTTTGCTCTGCGAACCTTACCGTGTCTTACCAGTTCAACCTTGGCAACGGACGGGGAATGCAGGGGGAACACACGCTCAATACCGCAGCCGTGTGCTACACGTCTTACAGTAAAGGTACGGCTGATGCCGCCGTGCTTGATGGCAATTACAGTACCCTCGAAGATCTGGATACGGCTCTTGTCGCCTTCCTTGATACGAACGTGTACCTTTACGGTATCACCGATCGCTACTTCCGGTACTTCCTGCTTCATGCTGCTTTCGCTGATCATCTTCAGTGCATCCATTGTTCTTTTCCTCCTAAATTTCCGATTCTTCATACGCGCTTGCCGCTTTGCACTCAGCACATGCATCGCCGCGCCGCCCTCATCTTCTCACGGACGGCATCACGCCAGCGGACGAACCGATTTAATGTCTTTCGGCATTAACCCTCATCCGGACGCAGTACGCCCGAACGGATTTCAAATGCTTTTATATCATACCATATTTCCGGAAAAAAAGCAAGTGTTTTTAGAAAAATTCTTCTCCATTATGGCAAAAAATTTTCGTCCGCACTGCCTCACCTATCGAAAACGGCTGTTCTGCGTGCTTTTTGAAAGCATCCGTCACAACGCTGATATTGAGATTTGCATCGTTTCCGGCAGGCAGACGCAGTACAAGCTCCAGTGCATCGGGCTTCTGCGCCGTTTTCTGCACCGTGATCATGGGCAGGATGTCGATCTCACGGGTGCGGTGCTTGGTCTTTTTTTCAATGATGCACTGCGGCTGTGCAAGGAAGTCCTCCCACTGCGCCGCCAGTGCGGGCACATCCTCCGTGCAGAAGCGCAGACGGTATTCTGCGCTGCCGATGTCCGCGGACTGGTGCTTCGGGGCATGGACATCATGCACCTTCAGTCCCTGCGGCAGTGCGGCATTCAGGCGTTCCATGACCTCCTGTGCAGAAAGCTCCTGCGTCAGGCGGAAATCCATCGTTTCGCACATGCTCTCCGCACCGAGGGAAAGCGCGAGGGCGAACATGAGGTACATATGCGGATGGAAGCCCTCGGTATACCATGCCGGCAGATCGGCGCGGCGGATGGCTCTCTGCATACAGCGGTTGAGGTCGAGATGGGAAATATATTTCGCGCTGCCGGTCTTTTCAAACACGGCTCTGTAATTCACTCTGTTGTCCATCAGAAACATGCACCTCCCAGACAGGTATTTGCACCGCAGCCTGCACATTGTTCACGGCAGGACGGTGTGGTCTGCGCGTCATGCGCCTTTTGGTTCTCGCGGATGAGGAAGGACTTGGACACCATATAATCCAGATGATCCCAAGGCAGGATCTCCGCATAGCTTCTTGTACGGTTCGCGTAGAACTGCGGTGTCAGACCGCATTCTGCAAAGGCAGCAAGCCACTTATCGCCGTCAAAATACTCATCCCAGCTGTCGAGCTTACAGCCGTTTTTCCATGCGGCATGGACCACATCACACAGACGGCGGTCGCCCCTTGCAAGGACTGCTTCCATGCGGCTGACCTCGGAAACGTGCATACTTGCGCGGATCTTCTTCGAGGTGATGGCATTTCTCAGAATGGACTGGCGGCGCAGGATCTCTTCATTCTCCACCTGCGGCTCAAATTCAAAGGGGGTGAAGGGCTTGGGCACAAAGGTCGCGGTGCTGATGGACACCTGTACCTTGCCTTTCGCGCGGTTGGGTGTGTCATAGAACAGGTTCACGACCTTCTGCGCAAGATCGGCAATGCCGATGATGTCCTCGTCGGTTTCCGTGGGCAGACCAAGCATGAAGTAGAGCTTCACGTTCGTGTAGCCGCCGGCGAATGCGATCGCGCAGGTGCGCATGACTTCTTCCTCGGTAACATTCTTGTTGATGACATCGCGCAGACGCTGTGTACCGGCTTCGGGCGCAAAGGTCAGACCGCTTTTGCGCACAGCCGTCACACGATCGAGCACATCGGAAGAGAAATTGTCCACACGCAGGGACGGCAGGGACATATTGATGCGGCGTTCGTCCGTGTATTTGAGCAGTTCATCGAGCATGTGCACGATGTCGGAATGGTCACTGGTGCTCAGGGAAGACAGGGACATTTCGTCATAGCCGGAATTGTCGCACAGAGCCTTTGCCTGCTTGCAGATGGTCTCGGTGGATTTTTCGCGGAACGGACGGTAGAGGAAGCCTGCCTGACAGAAGCGGCAGCCGCGGATGCAGCCGCGCAGCACCTCCACGGACACGCGCTCATGCACGATCTCGGTAAAGGGAACGACTGTATTTTCAGGATAGTAGGACTTGTCCATGTCCGTCATCACGCGCTTGCGGACAACGGCAGGTGCACCCTCACGGGGCGTGACGGATGCGATCGTGCCGTCCTCATGGTAAGCAACATCATAAAGCGACGGCACATAGATGCCCTCGATCTGTGCGGCAGCTTTCAGAAATTCGCTGCGAGTTGCACCCTTGTCCTTCATCTCCTTATACAGATCCATCAGTTCGAGGTTGACCTCCTCGCCCTCACCGAGGATGAACAGGTCGAAGAAATCCGCAAGCGGTTCGGGATTGCACGCACACGGGCCGCCTGCGCAGACGATGGGTGCAAGGGCTTCTCCCCTGTCGCGTGCAAACAGCGGCACACCGGCAAGGTCGAGCATATTGAGGATATTGGTGTAGGACATCTCGTACTGGAGGGTGAAGCCGATGAAATCAAAATCCCGGATCGGATCGAAGCTTTCAAGTCCGTACAGCGGGATCTGTTCGCAGCGCATGACCTCCTCGAAGTCCGTCCACGGCGCAAAGACACGCTCACACCAATAGTTTTCACGTTCATTGATGAGGGAATAGAGAATTTTCATGCCGAGGTGCGACATGCCCACATCATAAATATCCGGAAAACAGAATGCAAAGCGCACATCAATGTTTTCCTTGTTTTTGACAATACTTCCGACTTCTCCGCCCATGTAGCGTGCAGGCTTCTGCACCTCAAGAATGACGGATTCTACTTTTTTTCGCAGCATTTTGAGCCTCTTTTCTATATGTATTATAAGAACATCCTGAATATTTCACGGTTTTTCTCGTGATCGGGCACTCTGAACAGCACCCGTCTGTATTCCTCCGGCACATCTGCGCGGAAAACGCAGAGCATCCCACCCTCCGCACATACTGCCAAGGGAACGGGAACAGTCCGCGTCAGGGGGTACATACCATCGGGCGTGATGAATCCGAGAATCCGCAAAAAGTTACCGGCATACATCAGGAGAAGTGCGATCACAAGGGATACAGCAACCGAGCCGTTCTCTGCAAACGCCGTGCGCATTGCCGCAGGATCGAGCAGCTTTGCCGCAGAACCGCTGAACATCGCCATTGCCAGAAGGAGAAAGACCGTAATGCTGACCACGATCTGCACGGTCATTTTCAGGATGACCTTGGGGCTTGCGATACAGCGGAATGCAAGGATTCCGGATTTTCGCGCTTTCAGGAAGGTGCGCATGGCATTGACTGCACTGAGGAGCAGACACACTGCACCAAACAGCAAAAAGGCTGTACCAATTTTCATAATTCATGTTCCTTTCTTTATGGATACTTCTATTTTACCACATTCCCCCCTGCTTGTCAACTCGAAGCTGAGAAAGCCCCAGATACAGGCACATGAGATACAGAAAGGGATTCGCGATCCGCGCACAGAGCAAAAACGCCGCTATGCAGATGGAAATGACAATGCAGAGGATGGTCTGCATCCGGAGCAGCAGCGGTTTTCCATCGAGCAGACAGACAAGCGCACTGCCGCCGTCGAGGACGGAAAACGGAAGTAAATTGAAGCCTCCCATGCAAAGGTGCAGGATGACAGCATCGGAAATGCCCTGCACGAAATACAGGATTCCTGCGGTCAGGAAATTCACCAGAGGGCCGCACAGCAGGATGCAAAGCTCCTGCTTCGGACACAGGAATGCGGCTTTTGTGCGCATCTGCACGCCGGCGGCATAGAAGCGGATCTCGCGCAGTCCTGCACCGGTCAGGCACATGGCGATGCCGTGCCCCAGCTCATGGAGCAGGCAGACGGCAAGAGACTGGCGGAGCATTGCAGAGTCACCATGCAGGATGAGTACCGCCAGCACTGCCGGAAAGCTGAAATCCACACGGATGCGGCAGCCGCAGAGTCTCAGCTCCACGCGCTTTGCAGACGGTCAAGCAGGCTCTCGGCAAAGGCTTCGGTCGGTGCATGGGTATGGCTGAAGAAGCCATCCAGTGCATTCTGCGCCATTTCCGGCGCAAAACAGCGTACGGTGAAAAAAGCGGTAATGACCAGCAGACAGATGACGTACTGGATGAAAAATACATCCGACACGCGCTGTGCACTGCGCGGCACTTCGGTGTGTTCCTGCGTCAGCACGGGCGGCTGCCAGCCCTCCTCCGGATCTGCTTCGGGGATCTCAATGATGGTTTCGTCCATGTCCATCCCTCCTTTCCTTGTCCAGTATATGCAGAAAAAAGCGGCGGAATGCAAAGCACTCCGCCGTATGTTCACTCACATTCTTCTTTTTTCATGCCAAAGATCAGCCGCAGTACACCTGCCAGAAGCTTCGGACTCCTGATGACAACTACTTTCATAAGTATCCCTCCTGTACTTGGTATACTACAGTATATTCCACATCACAGATTCGGTGACAGCTCCGTCTGTACCACGAGCAGTGCGCCGCTTTCCAGTGTGATCTCGGCTTCATCCGCAAGGATCTCATTGCTCACGCCAAGGGGAAAGCGATTGGTCAGCTCCGCGGATTCCAGAGGATACTTCACGCCCCTCGCCGTCAGCCCCGTGCATACATCCGTCAGGGAAAAGAGCGACAGGTAGCCGTCTGTTTTCGGATAACAAACCGTTCCGGCGGTCTGCACCGTCACGCGCGTGCCGCCGTCATACAGGATGCCGTGCAATCCCTGCGCCGCCATATGGTGGAGCATCTGGAGATTGGCAATGGAATGGTCAAGCCTTGCACCGCCGAACGCGCCGTAAATGTGGAACTCCGTGCAGCCCCTGTCCCTGCCGTGATACACGGCAAGCATGGTGTCAGTCTCGTCCTTTTCTGCCGGATGGCGCAAAATGGTGCAGGCATCGGGCAGCCGGTCGGTGAACGAATCAAAATCCCCCATCAGCACATCGGGTACAAGTCCGAGCCGCTTTGCATGGCGGTAGCCGCAGTCCGCACAGATGAGGAGTGCGTCCTCCGGCACATGCACCTCTCCGCGCAGGTCGCCGCCTGCGATGATCACACATGTCCTCACAGCTCCCACTCCTTGATCTGCTTTGCTTCCTCGTACATATCACAGTAGCTCTCATGCCGGCTTTTCGGGATCTCTCCCTGTGCCACAGCTTCGAGCACAGCACAGCCCTTTTCACAGGTATGGGAACAGTCATGGAAGCGGCAGTTTTCGGTATAGGGGGCAAATTCTGTAAAGCAGTCAGCAAGTGCCTCCTTGCGGATGATGGCATATCTCTGCGTGTCAAACGTGGAAAAGCCCGGTGTATCGGCAATATAACCGCCGCTTGCAAGTGGATAGAGCTGGGCGTGGCGCGTAGTGTGCCGTCCTCTGCCGAGCTTCTGGCTGATCTCGCCCGTGGGGATCTCCAGCGTGCTGTCGAGTGCATTGAGGAGGGTGGATTTGCCTGCGCCGGAATTGCCCGTCAGGGCACTGACCTTGCCGGCAAATGCCGCGCGAACCTGTTCAAGACTCTCCGGATTCTGATAGTCCACCAGCAGGATCGGGATGCCGATGGAGCTGTAGAGTCGGTAGATTTCCTCGCAGGAGGCAAGGTCGATCTTGGTCAGCAGGAGCAGCGGTTCGATGTCCTTGTAGGCGGACACCGCAATGAACTTATCCAGCAGCCGCAGATTCGGCTGCGGCTCACACATGGACACAACAAAGCAGAGCTGGTCGAGGTTGGCAAGGGGCGGACGGATGATCTCATTTTTTCTCGGAAGCACTTCAGCGATCACATCGCCGTCCATCCGTACATGATCGCCCACATACGGCTCCTGTCCTTTTTTGCGGAGCACGCCCCGCGCACTGCACTCCGTCAAAACACCGTCAGGGGACGCTACGGTGTAGAGTCCCCTGACAGATCTGATGATAATGCTGTGTTCGGCTTCCTGTTTCCGTGCACCCATTAACCGGCTGCTTCCTGAGAAGGATCTGCGGAAGATTCCGGTGCGGGCGGATCCGTGGGCGGATCCGTAGGCGGATCTGTCGGCGGATCCGTGGGCGGATCTGTCGGCGGTTCCGTCGTCGGAGGCTCAGTCGTCGGAGGCTGTGTCGGCGGTTCCGTCGGCGGTACAGTTGTCGTAGCCTGCGTCGGCGGCTGTGTGGGAGCCTGTGTTGTGGTCGTTGTTGTAGTCGTTGTGGGCGCAGTGGTGGTTGCCTCTGTTGTGGTTTCCTCAGGGAATGCGCCTACTGCTTCAAATGCCGCATGGATATTCTCGCGGACAGGGCGGAAGGTTACATTTGCAAAGTCGAAGTTGTACACACCGATCTCTCTCTGCTGGTTGTTTGCGTAGTTGCTCAGTACAACGGTGATGGTATCCGTACCGGTACCGTCAACGGAGACAGTTACAGAGGAGGAGATCTGCGGGAGGATCGTACCGCTCGACGCGATCGTCTCGCCGCTGCTGTTGATGAAGTCAAGTACGAAACGTCCCATTGCATCGGACGGAAGCGGCATAGTGAACGGTACAGTACCGGAGGGATCTTCACCGTTGCTGTAGGTCAGCACGATGGTATCGCCTGCCTCAACCACTTCATCGGGATCAATGCTCTGTGCAATAACAGTATTTTCTTCTTCCAGAGAAGGCACGCCCTCAGGTTCTACCTTCAGACCATAGTAGGTGCACAGCTGTGTTGCCTGTTCGAGCGTCCAGCCGATCATATCCTGGATCACGATGGAGTCACCGTTCATACCCTTGCTGACATACATGATGATGGTAGAACCGGATTCTGCCTGTTCACCTGCTGCCGGCTCTGTACGGATGACATAGGAAGCCTCCGTGCCGTCAGTACTCATCTCATATTTCGGCTCTACCTTGAAGCCCTGCTGTTCAAGCATCTTGACTGCATAGTCCTTATGCAGACCGTTTACCTTCGGTACTTCCATCATGCTGACACCGAGGCTGACATTGACAAGTACGGTCTGACCGCTGACAACGGCATCACCGACTGCAACATCCTGTGCATAGATGACATCCTTCTCATAGGCTGTGTACTCGGTATCGTCGATCTGGATATCCAAATGTGCAAATTCTGCCTTTGCCTCATAGTAATCCCAGCCGACCAGATCCGGCATTTCGTACTTTGTCTGCTGGATCTCATTGTTGAGAACGCCCTTGACAAGCCAGAGGATAAAGAGCACTGCAACGACGATGAACGCGATCGTTACCGCGGTAATGATCGGGATGAACAGGGAGTGGGATTCTTCCTCCTCTTCTTCCTCTTCATCGTCATAGTAATCATCCTCATCATCCTCGTCCTCATCGTCGTAGTAATCATCGTCATCATCCATGATCTCCTCCGGCTCTGCGGCGGGAGCTGCGAAATACTGGGTGGGCGTGTCGGATTCCTCCGGCACATCCTCCTCGTAATAGCCGAATACGATCTGTGTATTCGCCTTAAACTTCTCAATGTCACGGATCATGTCGGAAGCGGTCTGGTAACGGTTCTCCGCATCCTTTTCCATTGCACGCAGGATGATCTCCTCCAGACCTGCGGGGATGTCGGGATTGATCGCGCGCGGACGCTCTGCGGTATTCTGCATGTGCATGACTGCCACGGTCACGGGGTTATCCGTATCGAACGGCTTCTGACCGGTGAGCATCTCATAAAGCATAACACCAACGGAATAGATGTCGCTCTTTTCATCTGTTACATCGCCCCTTGCCTGCTCAGGGCTGATATAATGTACGGTTCCGATTGCCTGATCGGTCGCGGTTCTGCCCTCTTCACGGGCAAACTTGGCAATGCCGAAGTCCATGACCTTGATCGTGCCGTCGGTGAACAGCATGATATTCTGGGGCTTGATATCCCTGTGCACGATGCCCCTGTCATGTGCGTGCTGGAGTGCGCGGAGGATCTGGATGACAAAATGTACAGAATCCTTCCATGTCAGCACCTTTTCATTTTCAATGTACTCCTTGAGTGTGATGCCGTCAATGTATTCCATGACAATGAACTGGATCTTTTCCGAAAAACCGACATCGTACACCTTCACAATGTTCGGATGAGAAAGCAGTGCGATCGCCTTGGACTCATTGCGGAAACGGCGCAGAAATTCCTCATTTTCTGCAAACTCTTTCTTGAGAATCTTGACGGCAACGACCTTATTGTCGATGATGTCCGTTGCCTTGTAGACATCTGCCATGCCGCCGATACCGATCAGCTCTGTGATCTCGTATCTGCCGTCAAGCTTTCTTCCAATGTTCTTATCCATTGTACCCTCCATACTTATTATTTCCGGAAGTTTCTGTGATCAGAAGCTCCCATGATTACTTGGTCACGATGGCAAGGGAAACATTATCCCTGCCGCCCTTTTGCAGAGCCAGCACCACGAGCGCGTCCGGCACCTCCTCAAAGGGGTACTGGCGGATCGTGTCCGCGATCTCTGCATCGCTGCAATAGCTGGACAAACCATCCGAACAGAGCAGAAGCGCAAAATCCTCCTCATGCGGCACACGGAAATAATCCGGTCTGACCACACGCTCCACGCCGACTGCCTGCGTCAGCATGTTGCGCTGGGGATGATGGGGCATCTGTTCCTTCGTGATCTTACCCTGCTGGTACAGCATATTCACAACGGTATGGTCACTCGTGATCTGCCGCATGACACCGTGTTCGATCAGATAGGCTCTGCTGTCACCGACATTGGCAACGGAGATCCATTCCGGCTGCACGAATGCTGCAACACAGGTCGTTCCCATTCCGTAGCTTTTATAATCCATTCTGGCGGTCGTATAGATCACGGAGTTCGCCGCTGATATGGATGAGATCAGCAGTGCACGGATCTCCTCTGCGGACATGCCGCTGTGATAGCCCGCCTCAAAGTGGTCGAACAGCTCCCGCACGGCAATGGCACTTGCCTGCTTGCCGGCACGTTCGCCGCCCATTCCGTCACAGACTACGGCAAGAATATTGCTGCCGAAATCCTGTGCACGCACCTCGTCCTGATTCTCCTCCCGAACCAGTCCGATGTGAGTTATAATTCCACAGCGCATATTCCCGCCTCACCTCCATTATCCGTGCGTTCCGTCCGCTTCGTGCCGGAGCTGTCCGCACGCTGCTTCTATGTCACTGCCAAGTGTTCTTCTGACTGTTGCATGAACGCCGCACTTTTCAAGGCGGTGCATGAATTCCTGTGCTGCCTTTCTGGTCGCATGGTAGCTCCGTTCCTTTACAGCATTGACCGGAATCAGGTTTACATGCGCCTGCTGTCCTTTTAACAGTGCCGCCAGTGCCCTTGCATCGGCTTCGCTGTCGTTTTCTCCCTGCATCACGGCATATTCATATGTAACGCGCCGCCCTGTTACAGAGAAGAAATATCTGCACGCCTCCATCAGCTCCGAAAGCGGATAGCGGCGGTTCACGGGCATCACGGCACTGCGTCCGGCATCCGTCGGGCTATGCAGTGACACCGCAAGTGTCAGTCCGGATTTCCTGTCGGCAAGCTCGCGGATCCGCGGAACGATTCCGCAGGTCGAAAGTGTCACATGCCGCAGGCTCATCTGCCGCCCCTTTGCATCGGAGAGCAGCTCCAGAAACCGTATGACATTATCATAATTATCCAGTGGCTCGCCGATCCCCATCAGCACAATGCCGGAGATCGTCACGCCGGCATCACGCTCGGTTTCGTCGATCTGCAAAAGCATCTCCGCCGGAGTCAGGTTTCTGACATAGCCTGCAATGGTCGAGGCACAGAACTGGCACCCCATTTTACAGCCCACCTGCGTGGAAATGCAGAGCCGCCAGCCGTGCTGGTAGG
>CALGTT010000191.1 GCA_937901485.1 uncultured Ruminococcus sp. | reverse complement strand
CGTGCAGGCAGAAGCCCATGACGGACAGATCAGCTTCGGCAGTATGCAGGAATCCGCGATTCCCGACCGCCTGCGCCGTACCAATGTTGCAGAGCTGACGGATGCGGAGTGCCGCGAACTGCTCGAAGAACTGGCAGGAATGCTGGACAGATAAAACATTGAAGAAAGGAGAGCCGCTGATGGCAGTCATCACCGTACTTGACAAAAACGTTTCCGAGCTGATCGCCGCCGGAGAGGTGATCGAACGCCCCTCCTCGGTCATCAAGGAGCTGGTAGAAAATTCCATTGACGCAGGTGCAAAGCACATCACCGTAGAGATCAAGAACGGCGGTACAAGCTTCATGCGCATCGTGGACGACGGCTGCGGCATGGCACCGGAGGATGTGCCCACGGCTTTCCTGCGCCATGCGACGAGCAAGATCTCCGAAAAGGCGGATCTTGACAACATCCATACCTTCGGCTTCCGCGGCGAGGCCCTTGCCTCCATTGCGGCGGTGGCGAGGGTAACGGTGCTGACAAAGCGTCCATGCGACGAATTCGGCACAAAATACGAGATCGCCGGCGCGGATGCCGGTGTACCGGAGGAGTGCGGCTGTCCGGACGGCACGACACTTGTCATCAAGGATCTCTTTTTCAACGTTCCGGCGCGTCGGAAATTCATGAAACGTGACGCGGCGGAGGGCAATGCCGTTTCGCAGATCATCCAGAAGATCGCCATTTCCCATCCGGAGATCGCGTTCCGCTTCATCCGCGACAATAAAATGGAATTCCATTCCGACGGCAGCGGCACGCTCTTAGCGGCGATCCATGCGGTCTATGGCAGGGACTTTGCAAGGGATCTGCTCCCCGTGGATCACGCGCAGGACGGCATCAGCGTCAAGGGCTACGTCATCAAGCCCCTCTATGCCAAGAACAACCGCAGCTTTCAAAATTTTTTTGTCAACACGCGCTGTGTGCGCTCACGCGCGTGCATGGTCGCGCTGGAAAGTGCGTACGAAAACCTCATCATGACGGGCAAATTCCCTGCCTGTGTCCTCATGCTCGACATGCCGCCGGACACCCTCGATGTCAACATCCATCCGGCAAAGGCGGAGGTGCGCTTCTCTGAGGAAAAGACCGTCATCAACGCGATCTATTTCGCCGTGAAGAACGCCCTCATGAAAGCGGGGCTGATCTACGAATTTCAGGCGCACAAGCCCGCGCAGGACTGGTATCAGAAGCCCGAACCGGTGTACACCCAGCAGCCGCTTGTGGAGGATGCACCCAAGCCCGCGCCCAAGCCTGCCGCGCCGCCCCCTGCAAAGCCCGCGCTTCCGCAGGCAGCGATGCCCTTTTCCGCACCGCCCGTATCCGCGCCAAAACCCGTACAGCCCGTGCGCGAACCGGAACAGCCGAGCCTGTTTGCGGCGAACAAGCCCCCGAAAACGCCCATCGTTTCCGGTGATCTGACAAAGGAAGCACCGCCGGCGGCATCTGCACCGGTGGCTGTACCCGAACCGCCGAAGCCGGCGGAACAGGTCAGGGAGATCGAAACAGAGCCGTTTCCGGATGTCAAGGTGATCGGGGAGCTGTTTGCCAACTACATACTCGCGCAGTCGGGGGATACGATGATCATCATCGACAAGCACGCCGCCCACGAGCGCGTGATCTTTGAAAAGCTGCGGCGCGACAACTGCCGGCAGTACCAGCAGATGCTCTTGGAGCCTTGCCGCGTTCTGCTGACAATGGATGAATTTTCCGTCATGGAGGAAAATGTGCCGCTGCTCGACAGACTGGGCTTTGCCTTTGATTTCTCGCATAAGCCCTATGCGGTAACGACTGCCGCGCCCGTGTTCTTTGACGGGCTGAACCTCGACGAGATCGTGCAGGAGCTTGCGCACAATCTCTTTCTGGGAAAGGTCAATCCCCAGACGCATCTGCTTGATGATATGCTCCATGAGCTTGCCTGCAAATCGGCGATCCGCGCCAATGACAAGAATTCTATTCAGGAGCTTCAGGCACTGACGGAACAGGTGTGCCGTGATGAGAATATCCGGCATTGTCCGCATGGCAGACCGGTGATGTTCACGATGTCAAAATACAATCTGGAAAAACAATTCCGGCGCAGAGTGTAGGTGAAGTATGGAAAAACAACGTGTCCTTGCAGTCGTTGGCCCGACTGCATCGGGAAAAACAGCACTGGGCATTGCCCTTGCGAAAAAATACGGCGGTGAAATCATTTCTGCCGATTCCATGCAGATCTACGAGGGGCTGGACATCGCCACGGCAAAGCCTTCAGCAGAGGAAATGCAGGGCATTCCCCATCACCTCATCGGCATCCTGCCGCGCAGTCAGGCATTCTCTGCCGCGGAATATGTCACGCTTGCAAAGGAAACGATCACCGAGATCGCCGCAAGGGGAAAGCTTCCCATCATCGTCGGCGGTACGGGACTCTATGTGGATTCCCTCCTCAGCGGAATGCAGTTTTCACAGGAGGGCAATGATCCGGACCTGCGCGGGGAGCTGTATGCTCTGGCAGAAACGGACGGAAAGGTGATCGGCTTTGCCGGAACCTGGATTGTGCTGGATGAAGCCCACGTGACCAATGTGGCTGTGCTGGAGGAATACAGAGGACAGGGGATCGGCAAAAAACTGACACAAGCCCTGATGCAATATGCCGCAAACCTTGGGGTCACTTATGCTACCCTGGAAGTGCGCAGAAGCAACGAACGGGCACAGAACCTCTATAAAACCCTGGGTTTTCAATATGTGGGCGTCAGAAAGCGCTATTACGAAGATAACGGGGAAGATGCTTTTATTTTCTGCTGTATTGC
>CALGTT010000190.1 GCA_937901485.1 uncultured Ruminococcus sp. | reverse complement strand
ACGCGAACAACGGCTGTTTTCGTTATCAAATATCTCCGTTCTTGTGGTTTCAATGTAAATAACGAATTGTTCGCTGATAATTCCTGGTACTTCCGTAACGCCCTTGTACGTGCCAATTACCGTAATCCGCAGAAAGGAATACAACCAGACAAGTCTTTCCTCGTGAAATTCTTCCGAAATCTATTGCTCGGAGAGGAAAACGAACTGAAGAATCGTTATCTGGTCATTTCGGCTCCGGAAGAGTTCACCCCACAAGCTGAACCGGACAAGCTGACCGGACAAGTACCGGACAAGTTCTCGACTGATAATCCCCGAATACTTCAGTTGGTAAAAGCTCTGGGGAATAATGAATTGACAGTGAAAGAGATGCTGGCACTGGTCGGGTTGAAACATCGTGAAACTTTCCTTGCAAACTACCTCAATCCAGCGATCAAAGATGGTTTTGTGCGTTTGCTCTATCCCGACAGTCCCCGTCATCCCCGGCAGAAATATCTTCTGACAGTAAAAGGCTTGGCTGTATTTCAGGAGCTTCAACATTGAAAAACACCCCGGCAGCGCAGAGCTGACCGGGGCTTATGATCTCGCTTTACTCTCTGTTGCTTACGCTCCCAGAGATTGATCACAGTTGACTTACCTGCGTACTTTTGCTTTTTTACTCAGCTTCCTGTTGACAAATTCACTGATTTCAAGAGCATTGCGTTTTTCTGTGCCGGGCTGATAACTTCTCCACCAGCATTCCGCATACCAGAAATATCTCAGTGTACTGGGTAAATCATGGAATCTTTTTTTGATGATTGTTGTACTGAGTTTTTGCAACGACACAAAAAAATTATCTCGATACAGATTTTTAGGCAATTCAACCAGAAGTTGAATGTGATTGTCTGCCACCAGGCACCAATGAACCTTTACTTTCAGATAACCGCACATTTGTGTCAGAATTTTCCCTATACTTTCCTTGTGTTGCTGAAATTCCCTGAGCAGCTTTCTCCGGGGGACGAAAGCAAAATTGTAAAGGTAGCCATAGGTTGCTTCGATTTTTTCAGACATGATATTTCTCCTTTCATACAGTCCGGCTGAAATCAGCCGGACTTGAGTGTGTTTTTATTTTTTGTCTCCCCGGGGAGACTTTTTCAGTTGACGGACTGGTCAAAAAATGCTGACATACGGCGCAGATACTCATCTTTCAGCATCTGCTTGTCATCTTCAGAAAGCTGCTTTTTGAACTCCACCGTTACATCAAGAAGCACCTTTGCTGAACGCTTTGAACTTTGCACTGCATTCTTGCCTTCCTGCAGCAGATTGGTTTCGGCAATCAACTCTGATGCCAGATTATCCATTGCAAAATTCTTCTCCAAACGCTTGCTGTAGAGTTGTCCTGCGATGTTGACTTCTGCTCCTGACTGTTCATTCAGACGTGCCTGCACAGCAGCATTCACATCAGCCTCACTGGGAAGCTTACCTTCGTTGGCATTGCGTACTTCCTGCCAGACTTCACGTTTTGCCTCATCATCCGGCAGCTTGGCAAGCGGACGGAGGATTTTTTCAGAGATGATTCCGGGATCTTCCTGAAGCATTTCGCAAGTCTCTGCAAACTTAATCAGTCTGTATGCGTGTGCTCTACTGATGTGGAAACGAACCTGACAATACTCGGAAAACGTTTTGAATTCAGTACATTTGTAGAGTTTTTTATCCCGGATGCTTTTAAGCGCGTTTCCGGCGGCTCCCATGCCATGTCTGATACGTTCCTCAAGGGAACGCAATTCATCACTGTGGGATTTGAGAAGGCTGGTGTCAATATCCACAGCCTGGATATCAGCAAGTCCGTAGTTGACTCCAAGCAAGCGTTTCTCGCTATTGGTGTTGACAGTTTCAGCATTGGCGATGACGATTTCGTTTTTTTCGATGTTGTTCAACATTTTTTTTATCCTTTTCAATTTTGCGACTTTCTGTCGCGGATTAAAATCTGTATTGAGTAACCCTTTACCCAATACACTTGCATTTACCGACAGCAGAGCTTCTTTTGTTCCACTGTCCTTCTCAATTTTTTGCAGGGGTCTGCCTGACCTGCCTGCCGATTAAAGTTTGTTGTGATCACCTCCTTCTTTACTTCACTTTCATATTCACACCCGCGCATTCAAATTACTTGCATCACCTCCTTTCTGTGCGAGTAATGCCCTCCCACAAATGCGACATTTCTTTCACATTTTTATTATATTTTAAGAATTACAAGCACAAATTTTTTCACATTGCGTGTAACAAATTTTTCACATTTTTTCGATGTTGATTTGAAAAAACAGGGTCGAAGCTGTATATTTTGCGGAGATGTTCGCAGTATAGGATGAAAAAATGCGGGGTGTATATGTCACAGTTGCCAAAGAATAAAAATCTGCCAGATATTGAACAAATAGCCCAAGTGGAAGAGTGCGGTGTATTTACTGGACAATCTGGAAAATACTGGACACATCCTGGGCGGAGCCAAAAAACATTAACTCCTGAAGAACTTGAAAAGTTTGATAAAATTCGGCTTCGCTTAAAAAAGCAAAAATCATCGTTTTCTGCTGAGGATTATTTAAGTGGAAATTTCGACTTTCCTTCAGGCAATAAAGGCGAGTGGATAAAGGGCATCATAGATCGGTTGTGCAAGGGATTCACCCGCAGCTGCAAAGAGATTTTCATAATGTTTGACCTCTTGTACTCCGACATGCATTATTCAACCTCAATAAAAGAAAATCACTCATTGATAAGACGCCTGATCGATGTTTTGCAGCAATGCGATATTGAATTTTTAGCAGCCAAGAATGATATCAAATATTTTCTTGAGAGGGCAGAGGCAGCTCCAGCTAAAGCACCTGTGGAAGATTTACTCTTTAAGTTCAGCTGCTTTGCAAAGCGCGAAGCTTGCATATACCAATTGATCTTTGAAGCCACAATGCTATCAGGAGAAATTATCAGAAATTATCACACCAAAAATCTGGTAGACGACTTGGAGAAATCGTCTGCTGGTGCGGAGGTTATTGAAAAAGTTGTATCTGCATTGGAAAAGAAGCATAAAAAGTCAATTTCAAAAATAAAACCTATATACACCCAAGAAAGTCTGGCTTTAATGATACAAGACATTGCCATTGAACTTCAATTTCCCAAATATCAAAAATGTTCCAGAAGGAATATTATCAACTGGGAAAACAATTATTGTAAAAGACCTAAATGGTATCGCGACGATATACGCTATTATAGCATTATGGCTGTAAGTGATCTGATTAGAGATGGCATGAAAAGAGAAATTTGGGCAAAACGCCGAAAGGAAGACTGGGTGAATAGTGGGTACAATGTGGAGCAACTTTCTGAAGAGGATGTTATAAAATAAAAAAATCCGCCAGTATGTTTTACTGGCGGACGGGGTGGTGATGCTGCGGGAAGTTCTGCGGGATAATTCAGACAACGCTTCCCATGCAGACATCAAAGAATTCTCCGGCAAGACGTTTGTATTCACTTTTAAGCTGTTTTCGCTGTTCTGCATTCAGCTTGTCTTTCAGTTCAAAAGAGGCTGACAACAATTTATTTAACCTATTCAGCATTTTATCTGATGGCGATGCTGTGTCATCTTTTTGCTGCAGCGTTGTAATTTCAGCTATCAGCGCTTCTGCAATATTCTTCAGGGGAAATACCTTGTCGAGTTCTTTGCAATGTACTTCGGCAACTGGCTCGGCTTCTTTTGAAACTGATTCATTTGCAAATAACTTCGTGAAAAGTATTGGTTGCTCTGACGGCAGGAATTCAGATTCTGTTGGATCATCCTGCAGCTGTGGAGGAATATTGTTTTCGTAACAGAAAATTTTGTGTTCAACCTCTTTGCTGGTTGGTATTTCATACCGGCTTTCTGCTTTCGCTTCCTGCCAGATTTTTTGAGCTGTTTCAGGATCGTCAATTTTAGTAAGTGGACGTATCACCTTTTCAGGAATACAAGCTGGATTCTCTCCGATATTCTGACACGTTACAGCATGAGCAATCTGGCGGTAACCATGGGAACGGCTTATATTGAACTGAGCTTCGCAATATTCACCAAAGCTGCTGAAACCACGCAATTTGTAAAGTTTGCGTTTGCTGATCTCTGCCAGACAGATACCGACTGAGACAAATGTTTCAATGCCGGTGATGATGGTTTTTTCCATCTGTTCAAGTTCTGCCATATCCGCTTTTTTCTGAAGTTCCGTCTTTTGACGTTCTTCTGCTGCAGTATCGTCTGCATGGTATTTCATACAAGTGCTTCTCATTTTGGTTCCTCCCTGGTTGTTGGTTAACTGCTTTACTGTAACACCTCCTGAAGTGGATGTTTATGTTTTTCTACTGCTGGTATAAATTTTGTCTCCCCGGGGAGACACTTTTTCTGGTCAGTGCTATTGTCTGTTTTGATTGCTTCTTGAATATATTTTTTTTCAAGCCACAGCGAGTGGACGCCGTGAGGCGTCACCTTCGCTGCGGCCTGATGGGGTCACCGTCATCACTACCAGCATCGGAACCATTCGGTTCCCAGTGGGTACCCACAGTGCCATATCACGCACACGTGTATACACACGTGTATAAGAACTCCTTAATACGTAGTATTAAGGTGTTCATTATATATGGGAGTATGCACTTGTGTCGTTGAGATGGTACGGTTGGATGCCATTGGCAACCAAGTGGGTTTGCTGGTGGTAATTATGATGGGGGCCCCATTAGAGTAAAAGCTAAATACTCTGAGTCTATATCGCGCGCGCGAGGCTTTTTTTTGAAAGCAGCATCAATTCAGGAGACACCGGCAACGGAAATAAACAAAAAACATCTTCCTCCTGCCAAGCGCACAATACTGATGCCCAGAACTGTTACAAAAATGCGCGCAAATGCCCCTCTGAGCTTGATTGTGCTGTTTTTGGTGTCATTGGTGGCGTCTGAACTATCACGCCGTCAGCGTGGCTTAAAATGCCGTTTCCTGGCGTATCAGTCTGCCTCCATGAGAGGGGTTAACTATCTGAAGGCGCAGTCAGTTCTGTCAGGTGTTTTATCTGTTCTTGCACAGCTGCCGCTTTCAGCGGCTTACACCCCATGATTTTGAATATATCCAGACCGTATTCAACTTTTTCCAGAGTCTCTTTCATCGCCAGCAGATCCCCCTTGGAATAGCGTTTACCCAGTTCACCCTGACGGGCGTGACCGTCGAGGCACTGAATCAGAAATGCGTTGGGTTCCTTATTGGAAAGCTCCGTATCAAAGTTGTGCCGAAAACTGTGAAACGACTTTCGAGCAGATATTTTCAAAACATCATGAATACGCTTATTGAACTGCTGCATTTTGCGTTGGTATCCACTGGTTGTACCGGTCAACTCTTCAAAAAGCTGATCGTTCTTTCTGCACTTGTGTTCCAGCCGGGAGAAAAATGGATGTATGGTTTTTCGGCGGATGTGCTTGGTGCGGTAGTGGAAGCAGTGTCCGGTAAGCGGTT
>CALGTT010000189.1 GCA_937901485.1 uncultured Ruminococcus sp. | reverse complement strand
GGAACCGATGGCGATGAGGGATTGTCTTGCCTGCCATGTGACATCCAAATCCTCACTGTCAAACGGATGCAGCCATGTACTCAGACGCTCACCGAAATAGTCGTACTTTTCTACAACCGTCTTGTAAACCACAAGTCCCGCAGCCGCACCGACTGCCGTGATACCGGCAATGAACAGGTGCATGATCCGCGTACCGCCGATGAACATAAGCACCAGACCGATCATACAAATCAGCAAAGTACAGGAAAGATGGGGCTGCTGCATGAGGAGCAGTGCGATGACACCGAGCAGTGCCATAAAGGGGAACATGCCGATCGAAGCTTTGTGCATCCGGTCATAGTTTTTGTCGATCAGGTAAGCAAACAGAATGACAATGGCAAATTTCGCCAGCTCCGATGGCTGGAAGGTCGTAAAGCCCAGATTGATCCATCGCTGACAGCCCGTTCCGAGATCCGTACCGATGAACAGGACGAGTATCAGCAGTACCACGCTGGAAACATAGGCAATCAGCGCGATCGGACCGCGCTGGAAAATGCGGTAGTCAAGAAAGGACATGATGAACATGGCAACCAGTCCCACGCCGGCAAAAATGACCTGTCGGAATGCATAGAAGTAGCCGTCCTTTCCCTCATCAATGGCAATGGCATAGCTTGCCGAAAACATCATCAGGATACCAAAACCGAGCAGGATCAGCACAACAACAATGAACGTCATATCCGCACTGCCAAGCCGCGTGCGTTGTTTCTTCATTTCCTGATCCGCCGCACGGCTTCTGCCCGTTTCTTTTACATTTGTCTGCGCCATGCTGCGCCTCCCTTTCTATATTATCATTAGTATCATACCGGAAAACAATGCAAATCCCGCAGGCACAGCGATCTGCTGCCAGTGCTTCATACCAGCATCCGCCATCTGCTTTTGCAGTGTGCATCCGCGTTTGCGGAGCGCGGGGAGCAGATTGACCGGATACGCCGCTGTCAGCAGGAGCATTGCCAGATGCTGCTGTGTCAGAAGACACACCGCGGTAATCATGCCGCAGAGCCAGAACGTACCCGTTCTGCCGATCCGGCATTTCGCAGGATGCAGACTCCAGACAAAACAGCCCATGCACGCACCCGCTGCCGCAAGTGAAAGCAGTGCAGGAAACGTCTTTGCATTCTGTATCAGCACCACTGCCGCCGAAAGCAGCACGATCGCGCCAACGGAAATACCCGTGCCATCGGGGGTTTCTTCCATCCGCGCCGCGCACATCCAGAGCAGTGCTGCACCTGCCGCTGTCAGCGGAAGATACAGAACACCGGCATTATATCGCCAGAAACCGAATTCCAGCACGGTCGATTCCATGCCTGTGAGCTGCAAAAACGCCGCCGTCAGGAAGAATACCACCAAAAACTGCATTCCCTTGGGGATCTGCCGGATGGTCCTGCGCCTGACGAGCTGAAGGTCTTCTGCAAAACCCATTGCCGCGCAGAGCACGGCATAGCCGAGTGCTGCGCCCGTTTCCCGAAGCTCCTGCTGCACAGCGGCAGAGGTGCTGTCAGTGATACCGGATGTGCGGCTGAGCGCGTAGGAGATCACCATCCCCGTCAGGCAGCCGAACACAAGAAGAATGCCTCCCATCGTTGGCAGGAGCTTCGGCTGTGCGGCGGCTTTTTCGGGATCATCGGGGATCTCCGGCTCACAGAAACGCAGTTTCCGCAGAAACGGCACAAGAGCCATGCCCATGACACCGCTTGCAATTGCCGCAGTAAGTGCGGCGGCAAGCTGCATCCATACGGTCATCAGAGCGCACCGTAGAGCCGTTCAATGATCGTTTCGAGGTGCATTCCGTGGCTTGCCTTGAACAGCACGCAGTCGCCCTCCTTTGTGGTTTCACGGAGCTGATCGGTCAGTTCGTCCGCATTCTCCGTGCAGAAAATTTTCACGGCATCACCGGCATTGGCAGCAATGCCCTTTGCGGCTGTGCCGTAGCAGAACAGCATGTCGATTCCGGCATTCTTTGCCATCTCGCCCACTTTTGCGTGGAGGGCTTCGGAATGCTCACCAAGCTCCAGCATATCACCGAGCACAGCGATCCTTCTGCCGGTGCACCGGTAATTGCCCAGCACGCCCAGTGCCGCACGCATGGAGTCGGGGCTTGCGTTGTAGCAGTCCGCAATGACAGTCTGTCCGTTCTTTTCCATGATATTCTGACGGTTGCCGGTCGGCTGGTATTTTGCCAGTCCGCAGACGATCTCCTGCGGTGTCATGCCGGCAAGGATGCCCACGAGATAGGCAGCCAGTGCATTTTTCACATTATGAATGCCGACAGTCGGCAGTACAGCGAGGAGGGAATTATCCGCATGACGGATGGTGAACGTCGTCACACCGTCATCCTCCTTGATGTCCTCGGCACAAATGTCCGCAAAATTTCCCTGTGTGGAAAACGTGAGCACAAGACGTTCGAGCTTCTGTCCGAGATCACGGAGCATCGGATCATCTGCGGAGACAATCAGGGGTGCATCATCCTTCATGCCTTCGAGCATCTCAAGCTTTGCTTTCAGAATGCCCTCCTGTGAACCAAGGTGTTCGATATGGGAATAGCCGATGTTAGTGATGACTGCCATGGTCGGCTTTGCACTGTTTGACATGCGGGAGATCTCCCCGAAATGGTTCATGCCCATTTCAATGACCGCCGCACCGTGCTCCTTTGTCAGACCGAACAGGGTTTTCGGCATACCGATCTCGTTGTTGAGGTTCTGCGCGGTTTTCAGAGTGTTGAATTTTTCGGAGAGCACACAGGCGATCATTTCCTTGGTGGTGGTCTTGCCGACACTGCCGGTCACGCCGACCAGCGGAATATCGAACAGACCGCGGTAAAGACTCGCGATATCGAGCAATGCCTGACCGGTGTTTTTTACCACGATACAGGGAAGATCGCCGATCTGCGTATCGGTCACGGCGGCAACAGCTCCGGCTTCGATCGCCTGCTGTACAAAGTCGTGTCCGTCAAATTTTGCGCCGCGCAGGGCAAGGAACAGGCAGCCCTCCGGAAGCTGACGGGTATCGGTGCTCACGGCGGTGATCTGTGCATCAAAGGGGGCAGAAGTGCCCAGCATTTCTGCGATTTGTTTCAGGGAAAGCGGTTCCATCCTAATCCTCCTATGCCAATGTCTTCAGCGCATCGGCAACAATTTCTCTTTCGTCAAAATGGGTATGACGGTTATTTTCAAAAATCTGATAATCCTCGTGGCCCTTGCCTGCAAGCACGATCACATCCCCTGCCTGTGCGGTCTGCACGGCATGGAAAATGGCATCGCGGCGGTCGGTCACGATCTCATAGGGCACAGCACTATCCGCAAGTCCTGCCACGACATCGGCAATGATCGCATCCGGATCTTCGTCGCGGGGGTTGTCGGATGTGACAATGAGCTTGTCAGCGAACTTCGCAGCCGCCTGTGCCATCAGCGGACGCTTGGTTTTGTCACGGTTGCCGCCGCAGCCGAACAGACAGACGAGCTTTCCCTCGGTGCAGAGCTTGACGTTCTCCAGAATGTTCTCGATCGCATCGGGCGTATGCGCGTAGTCGCAGATGACGGAGAAATCGCGTCCCGTGGGGATGACCTCGCATCTGCCCTTGACTCCCGTGCAGCTTTCCAGATGCGGCAGGATCTGCGCGTCGGTCAGACCAAGCGCGGCACATGCGGCATAGGCAGCGGACGCATTGGCAACGTTGAAGCCGCCCGTCATGTGCATCTGAATATGATGTGTGCCGTCCGGTGCGGCAAGTGTGAATGCCGAGCCGGAAGCCGTTACACGTTCGGTGGTGTAGGTGTAGTCGGCACGTTCTTTGCCGATGCTGTATTTTTTGCAGTCAAGCACAGCATACAGGCGTTTTCCGTAATCGTCCTCCGTATTGATGAGGGCAGTATCGCAGATGTCAAACAGCATCCGCTTTGCCTGATAATACGCCTCCATCGTTTTGTGGTAGTCCAGATGATCCTGTGTGAGGTTAGTGAACACTGCCGCATCAAAATGCGTCGTACCGATTCGCTTCTGCACCAGACCGAAGGAGGAAACCTCCATGACGACCACATCACATCCGCTTTTGTACATGCGGTCATACAGTGCCATCAGCTCAAAGGTCAGGGGGGTGGTGTTGTTGGTGGGGACGATCTCGTCACCGATCTCATTCTGGATCGTACCGATCAGTCCGACCTTGTGCCCGTTCGCCGTCAGGATATGCTTGATGACGGTGGTGATGGTGGTCTTGCCGTTCGTTCCGGTCACGCCGATGAATCGCATCTTCCGTTCCGGATGGTCAAACCACGCCGCACACAGCTCGCCGTAGCAGGCACGGGAATCCTTCACAAGGATCTGGCGTTCGCCAAGTCCGAGGTCGCGTTCTGTGACCACAACAGCCGCGCCCTGTTCAAGAGCCTGTGCAGCGACCGTGTGCCCGTCAAAGCGTTCGCCCTTGACGCACACAAAAATGCAGTCCTTTACGATTTTGCGGTTATCATCGGTAATGGCAGTGATCTCCGTATCTGCAATGGCAGGATCAATGTTCTGATATAATTGTACAAGCTTCATAAACAGCCTCCTTGATGTTCTGCATCAACCGCTCTGGTCGTTGACGATATACGTCAGCTCAATGACAGTGCCGACCTCGACCTTTTCACCGGGATCTACGGACTGGCTCTGTACCAGAACGTCGCTTCTGCTCGCCGCCGCACCAACGGATACATAGTTGAGTCCGCGGTTTGTCAGCATGGTATTGGCATCCTTGGCAGTGAACCGGCGCACATCGGGCACCTCTACATATTCTGTGGTATAATCGCTGTCCGTATACAGGATGACCTTGCCGTTTGCAGAAATTGCTGAACCCGTCAGCGGACACTGCTTGACGATGGTATCGCCCTCGCCCTTGATCTCACAGCTCAGACCGAGTGCTTCCAGTGTGGTCTTGGCAGTAGCAACATCTACGTCGATCAGCAGCGGTACGGTGATGTCAAGCTTTGCATATTCCTCCTCGGTGTACTCCGGATAATAGCCCAGATACGGAAGTGCTTCTTCGAGGATAACTCTTGCATAGGGGGCGCAGACTACGCCGCCGTAATAATTGATCTTCGTATTCGGCTCGTCTGCCATGATCAGCATGATGATCTCCGGATCATCCGCCGGTGCAAAGCAGGCGTAGGAGGCAACATACTGCATGTTCTCCTTGCCGTATTCGTCAAGCTTCTGGGATGTACCGGACTTACCGCCGATGGCATAGCCCTTGATATAGGCATTGCTGCCGTCATTGTCATCAACGACCGCACGCAGCAGCTTGCGCATTTCCGCGGAAGTCTCCTCCGAAATGACCTGACGCTTGACAGTCGTTTCTCTGGTTTCGAGCACATTGCCGTCACTGGAAACGATCTTGCTGACCACATAGGGTTCGACGAGATAGCCGCCGTTGATGACTGCGGCATAGCCCGTGATCATTTCCATGGGCGTGAGCTTGTTGGACTGACCGAAGGCACTCGCCGCAAGGTCAACCACGCTCATTTCACTGCTTTTTCTGTAGAAGCTGGACACCTCGCCGGGCAGGTCGATGCCGGTCTTTTCTGTCAGACCGAATGCGCGGAAATACTGGGAGAACCTGTCAATTCCCAGACGCAGACCAAGCTCGATGAATGCAGGGTTGCAGGAATTGGTCAATGCGCGCGAGAAGCTCTGGTAGCCGTGTCCGGCAAGCAGATGGCAGTGGATCTTCTCGCCTGCGACCTCCTTGAAGCCATTGCAGGTAAAGCCATCCGCTGCGGGGTTGGACACACCCTCTTCAATGGCAGCGGATGCGGTGAATACCTTAAAGACGGAGCCGGGAACATACAGCTCAGTGATCGCCTTATTCTTCCACTGCGTTTCACGCGCCTTGATGTAAGCGTCCTTGTACTCCTCCTCCGGCAGCATCAAGAGCTGTGCGGAGACATTGGGATCATAGATCGTGGACGGATCGTTCAGGTCGAAGCTCGGATAGGTCGCCATGGCATAGATCGCGCCGGTCTTGGCGTTCATGATGATGCCGCAGGCACGGTTGCGCACCTCATAGGTGGTGCACATATCCTGCAGATTCTTCTCTAAATAATACTGGAGCGTGGTGTCCAGTGTCAGGTGCAGGGAGCTGCCGTCCTGTGCCGGATAGGTGGTTGCAAAGCGATAGGGCATGGCATTGCCCATTGCATCGGTGGCAGAAATGACTCTGCCGTTCGTGCCGGAGAGATAATCATTATAATAATACTCCAGACCGTACTGTCCCTTGCCGTCGCTGTTGGTAAAGCCGATGACCTGCGCTGCCAGCTCATTCTGGGGATAGTAACGCTTGGTATCCTCCTGCGTGGTAACGGAGTTGATGCCGTACTTGTCGAAAAAGGCGGTCAGTTCATCGGCAACAGCCTTTTCCACCTGTGTTTTCAGGACATAGTACTGGGTGTCCATCTGCATTGCCTTTTCGATGGAATCCTTTGAGATCTCAAGCTTGACAGAGAGCAGATTGACGATCTCCTTCTGCAGCTCCTCGATCGGGATGATCTCCTTTCCCTCATCAAGCGTGCCGCCCTCTGCAACGATCTTTTTGCGTTCCTCCATGATCTCCGCAATATCTTCCATCTCCTCACGATAGAGGGAGGGATCAATGAACACTTTATATACTGTGGCACTCCATGCAAGGGGTGCACCCGTTGCATCGTAGATCGTGCCTCTGTTCGCGGTGATCGTAATGTTGCTGAAATGGGTGCTGTTCGCCATTTCCGCATAATATTTGTGATCCACAACACTCAGATAGAACAAACGGACGATCACGGCGATCGCTGCGATCATCATGATCACCAGTACGACCAGATTTGACCGCACACGCATATTCTGTGTTGGTTCGTGCTTCACTGCCATACTTCCTGCCTCCTGATCCGATATGCTTCTGCGGGAATACGGGCTGTACCTGTTTCCCGAAAATGAAACAGGCAGGTTCATCCCCTGCCTGTCGTCTCTCTCACTACTCAAACAGCAAAGTAACCTGTCAATCGTCCTGACCGCAGTCCGCCCGGCGTTACGCCTTTTTCTATTTCGGGCGGACAACGGTCAAGCCTTGCACATACACTCGCTGTTATGCCCTTTCTTTCATTGCTGCCGCTGTTGCGGGAATTTCTCAGCAGAGTTCTTTTCTCTAAAATCTATGCACCCTATCCTCTGAGATATTCCACTAAATTATCAAACCAAGTTTTCACATTTACAAATACATTCTTCTCCTCATCCGGAATCTCCACGACATCGTTGGTCTGGATCTCTACATATTCGATCTGTGAACCGTCGATGGTGCGCATACCCAGCACATTTTCGGCATACTCCTGAATGTTCTTATTGGAGGTTTTGCCTGCAAGCTCGGACTGCATCCGGACGTTTTCACTCTGGAGGATCATGTATTCCTGTTTCTTTTCGGTGATCTGATTGCTGATCTGGAGCTGCTGCACATTGCTGAGTATCACAGCACCGAGCAGAACAAAACCCAGAAATACAAGTCCGATCACTTTAAAAATGGAGATCTTTTTACCCATATTGTGTTCCATGTCAATCTGTGCGTTGACCTCAGGCGGGTATGAGACCATGGGCGGCACATCCTTCGGTGCTGCACTGGAATTGTGCTGCATCTGTATGCGATTCCCCTGACTCTCATAATAAGCCATGACAACTTAGCTCCTTTCTATCAGTCTCAGTTTTGCGCTGCGGCTTCTGTGGTTCTGTTCGAGTTCTTCATCGCACGCCGTTACAGGCTTGCGCACCACCAGTGTTCCCTTCGGCTTCTTTCCGCAAACGCACTGCGGAAAATCCGGCGGGCAGGTGCAGCCGCTGCACCACTTTGCAAATTGCTGTTTGACAATGCGGTCTTCCAGCGAATGGAAGGTGATCACCGCAAGTCTTCCGCCCGGCTTGAGGCATTCGAATGCCGCTTCCAAGCCGTTCCTCAGATGTCCGAACTCATCATTCACAGCGATACGGATCGCCTGAAATGTCTTTTTACAGGGATTCTTGTCCCTGCGGAACTTCTGCGGTACGGACTGTCTTACGATCTCCGCAAGCTGTCCGGTGCGGGTGATCGGCTCAGTTTCCCTTGCCTTCACAATGTTTGCCGCGATCCTGCCGGCGAATTTCTCCTCGCCGTAGTCCCGCAGAATTCTTGCCAGCTCCTGTTCGGACCAAGTGCCGACAATATCCTGTGCGCTGACACCCTTCTGACTCATCCGCATATCCAGCGGCGCGTCCGCGTGGTAGGAAAAACCGCGTTCCGCCTCGTCAAGCTGATGGGAGGATACACCCAGATCCATCAGTATGCCATCCACAGCCGCAATATCCAGCCCATCGAGAGCTTCACGGATCTGTGAATAATTGCAGTGCACCACCGTCGCCGGAAGTCCCTGCAGGCGTTTGGTCGCAGCTTCGACTGCATCGGGATCTCTGTCAAGTCCGATCAGTCTGCCGCCCTGTGTCAGTCTTGAGGCAATTTCATAGGAGTGCCCCGCTCCGCCGACCGTACCGTCCACATAAATGCCGTCCGGTCTGATCGCAAGTCCCTCGATCGTTTCCTGCAAAAGTACAGGAATATGTACAAAATCCATATGCTGCCTCCTTACAGGCAAAGCGTTTCAAGCTGAGGAACTTCCTTCGGATCGAATGATTCGTTCACTCTTTCCCATCTGTCACGTTCCCAGATCTCAGCCTTTCTGCCTGCGCCGATAATGACCACATCCTTTTCCAGACCGGCATAATCGCGCAGCGGCTGCGGGATCAGAATTCTGCCCTGCTTGTCCGCGGTGATCTCGGATGCACCCGAAAACAGCCAGCGGCGCAGGCTCTCTCCGCTCGGTCCCGGCAGTGCCGCGACCTGTGCGCAGATCTCCTTCCAATGCTCCGTTGTGTAAACGGACAGATACTTGTCTCCCGTACCGCGGACGACCCAGAAGGTCTCCCCCAGTACTTCGCGCAGCTTCGCAGGAAAATTCATACGTCCTTTGCCATCCACATTATGATAGTAAGAACCGGTCATGCCGTCGATGCCAATGCACATATCCATTTTCCTGTTCACCACCCGTCTTTTTGTTCTCTGTTGTTTCCTTTTGTTCTTTTTGTTTCTGTTTTCTCTTTCTGTTGGGTTGAATTCAGCCGGAAGTGATGATCCGCGGGCATTTTGTGTCCGAAAAGGGATTTTCAGGCACTGTCTTCCACTTTTTCACCGCTTTTAACCACAATTCACCACAGTTATATTATATCACAAGAAAACGTTCCTTTTCAACCGTGATTCTGCACAAAGTTTGCGAGAAACTATTGTTGAAAACTAACAAGGACATTGGAAACCGGACAGAGCCGGCAGAGAATGGCAGCGGAAACGCAGGTTTCACAGGATCCGGCAGGGCACTGCGGTGGTGTAATGCATTGCAATTGCCGGAAAGATGTGTTATAATAGGTTTGTAACAGTATAGCATAATTTCCGCGCAAAGTCAAGAATTCTGCGATATCTTGGGAAGAATTGCAGAAAACTGTAGACCGGCGGAGGTTTTTTTGGTAGAAACGGCGAGAAAACGCCGAACATTCGCCATATTTTTGAAACAGAAAGGACACAATCCATGAAGTATTCACAAAAGCTGCGGCACTGCGCGGCGCAGATCTCCGCATTTGCCGGAGCGCACCCCTGCCTGCTGACGCTCCTGCTCTGTCTGGGCTGCATCCTGCTCTATCCGCGCACACAGGATGCCGCAGAGCTGCCTTGGCTGCTCACGGCGCAGAGCTGGGTACTGCTCGTGCTCCCGTTCCTTGCGCTGACGGGGGTATTCCTTATTTATAATGGAAAGACCAGCGACCGCCGCACGGCATTCCTGCTCTGCGCGATGGGCTTCTGCATGAGGCTTGCCTATGTGCTGGCGACTCCCTGTTACAGCCGGCAGCATGATGTGGGCAGATTCGGGGACGATTCCGGACATGCCGCCTACATTACCTATTTATATGAGAACCTGCACCTGCCGGATTTTGATGTGCGCGAGGTCTGGCAGTTCTATCACCCTCCCCTCCACCACAGCATTGCCGCGCTCTGGATGCGCCTGCTGACGGCGTGCGGCATTCCCTTTGACCATGCCGGCGAGAGCGTGCAGCTTCTCACGCTTGCCTACTCGTGCATCGCGCTGGTGCTCTTCCGGAAGATACTGGCGCATTTTGACCTGAAAGGTGCAGCAATGGCAGTGCCGCTGGGCATCATGGCGTTCCATCCGACCTTCCTGATCCTTGCCGGCAGCATCAACAACGACATGCTGAGCATCACGTTCCTGCTCGCGAGCGTCCTGCTGACGCTCCGCTGGTTCAGAGAGCCGAAGCTTTCCACGATCCTGATGCTCGCACTGACCATCGGGCTTGGCATGATGACCAAGCTCTCGGTGTGGATGGCTGCACCTGCGGCGGCGGCGGCGTTTCTCATCATCCTGTACCGCCGTCGGAAAGAACCCCTCCCCTGTCTGAAACAGTTCGTGCTGTTCGGCATCCTCTGCGTACCGCTGGGGCTTGGCTGGGGCGTGCGCAATCTGCTGAAATGGGGTGTTCCGATCACCTATGTGCCGATGCTTTCGGACGAGAGTGTGCAGTTCGTGGGCAATATTCCCGTCTGGCGGCGGCTTCTTGATTTCTCCCTGCCGCAGTGGGCGTATGTGTATGACTGCTTTGAGATGTACGGGCAGTCCTATAATGAGTACAACCCCACGATGGGACTGCTGAAAACGGCAATGTTCGACGAGCTGATCAATCCGGCGAATTACCCGACGATCGCGGGTTTCGGGGAGCTTTTGTTCTTCAGTCAGGTGCTTCTCTGCCTGCTTGCGGCGGCGGCGATGGTGATGGGATGCCGCAAACGATCTGCGCTGATCTGCACGCAGGAAAAAGCACTGCTCGGCATCACGTTCGGCATCACATTTATCAGCTACTACAGCTTCTGCATCACATTCGCGCATGTCTGCACACAGAACATCCGCTATGCCACGCCCCTGATCTTCATCCCCTGTCTCTTTCTGGGACTGTGGATGCAGGAGATGCCCGAAAAATCCCCCCTGCGCAGGGTAATCTGCGGCGCGGCTCTCCTCTTTGCTTTTGCTTCTTATATTGTTTATTATGTGGTTTGCGCGTAATATCGGCGTTTCCCCTCTGCTTTCGGGCGGAGGGGAAAAATTTTTTTCAGAAATTTGCAAAAACCCCTTGACAAAGTAGCAAAAGTATACTATAATAGAATCATGGTTAGTATGAATCCAGTACTAACAGACAGACAAATTCCAGAGATGAACATTTCCGACAAAATTCTCCAAACCCCTTGACGATTCCGGAAAAAAGTAGTACAATGAACATAATACAGTGCATCCGCACTGCAAATATGTACGGCTGCCGGAATCGGGCAGACCAATATTTTGGAGGAAGAAACTATGTCTAAGAAGTTCATCATCGAAACATCCGCACGCCACCTGCATGTAACACAGGAGGATCTGGAGACACTGTTCGGCAAGGGCGCAACCCTGACACACAAGAAGGATCTGTCCCAGCCCGGTCAGTTCGCTTGTGAGGAGCGCGTGACTGTTGTCGGTCCGAAGAAGGAGCTGGCAGGCGTGTCCATTCTCGGTCCGGTTCGTCCGGAGACACAGGTGGAGCTGTCCGCTACGGACGCTCGTTCCATCGGTATTGCTGCACCCATCCGTGAGTCCGGTGATGTTGCCGGTTCCGGTGCATGTAAACTGGTTGGCCCCTGCGGCGAAGTAGAGCTGACACAGGGCGTGATCGTGGCAAAGCGTCACATCCATCTGACTCCTGAGGATGCTGAGGAGCTGGGCGTTGTGGATAAGGAAGTTGTCTGGGTAAAGTGTGACACAGACGGCAGAAAGGCAATTCTGGGCGATGTTGTTTGCCGCGTTTCCAAGAGCTACGCAAGAGCAATGCACATCGACACAGACGAATCCAATGCGATCGGCGCAGGCCGTGAGCTGGAGGGCGAGATCATCAAGCTGTAATCGCTTGATCCGCTTTGCATGAATGCAGTTTTCGGGCAGTCACGTTGTGGATTGCCCGAATTTTGTATCAGGATGGTGAAATACTATCCATGCCGCCGCTGAATCTGAGAAAGAGGTGTATCGTATGAACAGCATGAATCAGGCATTATCCGCATACCGCAGCGATCTGGAGGCACTCCCCTGCACACCGGCATCCGTACTCACGGACGGGAAAACCGCCCTTGTGATCGTGGATATGATCAACGGCTTTCTGACAGAGGGCATTCTCTCCAGTCCCAGAAGCGCATCCATTCTGCCGGCGGTAGAAAACCTGCTGCGTTTTGCAAAGGAAAACAACATCCCGACAGCGGCATTCGCAGACTGCCACGAGAAGGATTCCATCGAGTTTCAGGCGTTTCCGCCGCACTGCCTCAAGGGAACAAGTGAGTCGGAGATCGCACCGTCCCTGTGCGGGATCGGCGGCTTCACGCGCATTGAAAAGAATTCCACGAACGGCTTTCTGACAGAGGGCTTTCAGGAATTCCTCGCGGCGCATCCGGAATGTGAGCGTTTTGTGGTCTGCGGCGTGTGCACGGACATCTGCGTGATGCAGTTCGCGCTCTCGCTCAAATGCTTCGGCAACCAGTGCGACCGCGCGTTTGAGGTGATCGTTCCGGTCAATGCCGTGGAAACCTACGACGCACCGGCGCACAATGCCGATCTGATGCAGACGATGGCTTTGCAGATGCTTGCCAATGCTGGCATCACACTGACGGGGGAGGTACAGTACCATGACTGAACGCAATCTGACAATGCTTGTGGATTTCTACGAGCTGACGATGGGCAACGGCTTTCTGGAAAACGGACGCGGTGAGGAGATTGCCTACTTTGATATGTTCTACCGCAAAGCTCCGGACAATGCGGCGTATGCGATCGCCGCAGGACTCCAGCAGGTGATCGACTACATCAAGGCTCTGCGCTTCACGGAAGATGACATTGCCTATCTGAGAAACCGCAATCTGTTCAGCGAGGAATTCCTCGATTATCTGCGCAATTTCAAGTTCACCTGCGATGTCTGGGCAGTACCGGAGGGAACGCCGGTATTTCCGCACGAGCCGCTGCTGACGGTGCGCGGCCCTGCCATTCAGGCACAGCTCATTGAAACAATGGTGCTCCTGAGCATCAACCACCAGAGCCTGATCGCCACGAAAGCCAACCGCATCGTGACGGCGGCACAGGGCAGACCGGTCATGGAATTCGGTTCGCGCCGTGCACAGGGCTATGACGGCGCGGTCTACGGTGCAAGAGCCGCGTACATCGGCGGATGTGCGGGCACGGCTTGTGCAATTGCAGATACAGCATTCTCCATTCCGGCTCTCGGTACAATGGCGCACAGCTGGGTGCAGCTCTATGATACGGAACTGGAGGCGTTCGAAGCCTATGCAAGGGTGTATCCGGACGACTGCACACTGCTCGTGGACACCTACAATGTCCTGAAATCGGGCATTCCGAATGCCATCAAGGTATTTAAACAGCTCGAAGCACAGGGACACAGGGGCAAGGGCGTGCGCATTGACAGCGGCGATATCGCGTACCTGTCCAAGCGTGCAAGAAAAATGTTCGACGACGCGGGACTCCCCTATATCCAGATCGTGGCATCGAATTCGCTGGATGAATACATCATTCGTGAGCTGATCGCGCAGGATGCAAAGATCGACAGCTTCGGCGTGGGCGAGCGTCTGGTGACATCCCGTTCCGAGCCGGGGTTCGGCGGTGTCTACAAGCTGGCGGCAGTGGAGGAAAACGGCGAGATCATCCCCAAAATCAAGCTTTCTGAAAATGCGGTCAAGGTCACAAATCCCTCGTTCAAGAAGGTATGGCGTTTGTTCGACCGCGACACGGGCAAGATGCTTGCGGATGTGCTGACGCTCCATGACGAGGTGATCGACGATACACAGCCGTATGAGATCTTCGATCCGGAATACACCTACAAGCGCAAGACACTGACGAATTTCCGTGCAGAGCTGCTGCTCGTGCCGGTGTTCGAGAAGGGCGAATGCGTGTACGAAAGCCCGACACTTCCTGAGATCCAGCAGTATTGCAAAGCACAGCTGGGCAACCTCTGGGAGGAGGTCAAGCGTTTCGAGAATCCGCAGAATTATTATGTTGACCTGTCCCAGAAGCTCTGGGATCTCAAGCACAGGATGCTGAGCAAAAAATACGAAGTATAGGCGTTTTTCCGCACGGTTTCCGGACTGTGCGGATTTCGCCGTGCATACAGAAAAGGAGAAAAAATCATGAAAAAAATCGGAATTATCGGCGCAATGCCGTCGGAACTCAAGGACATTCAGGGCGTACAGGAAAGCCCTGTCACAACGGAAATCGCAGGCTTCAGCTTTTTTGAGAGCAAGCACGGCGAGAACGAAATCGTGACTGCATGCTGCGGTATCGGCAAGGTGAATGCGGCACTGTGCACACAGATCATGATCGACCGCTTCGGTGTGGACTGCATCATCAACACGGGAATTGCCGGCGGTATGCATGGCGATGTGAAGCTCTGTGACATCGTGGTTTCCACAAGTGTACTCCCCCACGACCTTGACGCGCAGTTCCTCGCGGATTATCCGCCATACTGCGCAGTCTATGACGCAGACGAGGCTTTACAGGCACTTGCAAAGCAGGTTTGTGCGGATATGGACATCACGGCGCACAGCGGAAAAATCGTATCGGGTGACGCATTCATCACGGACAGCGCAGTAGAGGCAGGCATCAAGGCGAAATTCGACCCCTATGCAGAGGACATGGAAA
>CALGTT010000188.1 GCA_937901485.1 uncultured Ruminococcus sp. | reverse complement strand
ACATTTGCGATCATCGAGTTTGTGACCCTCATTCTGATGAACATTGTCATTCCCTATATTATGACATTCTTCGAAACTACGGCTGAATAAGAAACCGCATGTCCCCTTTGTTCCATGGAACAAGGGGGCATTTTCGTTTTCCGCATACAGCAAAGGAGAAAAATATGGCAAGACATAACAAAAAACACAACCAGAGAAAAGAAAAACACACTGCACCGGCAGTGCATACAAGAGCCAGAAAATCCGGAAAAAAGGCAAATCCTGAGGAGATCCGTTCCTGCGCAAACAAGATCCGCACCTTCCTCACGCAGACCGGCAAACGCCAGCTTCCGGCAGCGGAGCTTGCAAGAAAATGCAGGAGCAGCCGCTGCCCCGAGGCGTTCCAGCTTGCAATGGAACAGCTTCTGAAACAGGGCGTGATCTTTGAACGCCGCAGCGGTTACGCGCTCAGCGAACGCTACGACTGCTTCCCCGCAACGACTGTGCGCCTTGCCCGTTCGTTCGGCTTCATCGCCGACGAGGAAGGCACGGAGTATTTCGTCCCCGGCAAATTCCTCATGGGCAGTATGCCCGGTGACCGCGTGCTTGCACGCAGACTTGAAGCAAGAAGCGAATCGCCTGAAGCAGAGGTCACTGCCATTCTGGAGGAATCGGAAAACTCCCAGATCACGGGAAAAATCGTCACCGGCGAGGGCGGTTTGTTCTTCCTTGCCGATACCATGTCCAGCACGCCGCTGCACATCGACTACCGCGAAAGCGTGCAGTATGGCATCGGGGACAAGGTGCTGGCAGTGCTGACTGCACGCGGCAGACGGCATATGGAGCATCGCGTGAAGATCACCCTGAATTTCGGCACTTCTGACAATGCCGAGAACTGCATGGCTGCGAAGATCGCGGGTATGGACATCCCCGTGGAATTCCCTGCCGACGTACTGCGTGAAGCAGAAAAAATCGCCGCAGCCGGCGTGACGGCGTTCGATATGGAGGACAGAACGGATCTGCGAAGCGAGTGCATCTTTACGATCGACGGCGCGTCCTCAAAGGATCTGGACGATGCCGTTTCCATCCGGCAGAACGAAAACGGCTGGGAGCTTGGCGTGCATATTGCCGATGTTTCGCACTATGTCCGCCCGAACAGCAAGCTCGATGCCGATGCCTTCGAACGCGGCACGAGCATCTATTATGCGGATAAGGTCATCCCCATGCTGCCGCCCGCACTTTCCAATGGCATCTGTTCGCTCAACGGCGGCGAGGACAGACTGGCATTTTCTGCCATCATGCAGATCTCTCCGGAGGGCGATCTGCTGGACGCAAAATTCTGCAAATCCGTCATCAATTCCTGCGTGCGTGGTGTCTACAGCGAGTGCAACGCCATTCTTGACGGCAGCGCGGATGCACAGCTTCAGGCGAAATACGCCGAAGTCACCGAGAGCCTGCACATGCTCGACAAGCTGACGCAGGTATTGGAGCACCGCCGCATCCAGCGCGGCGCACCGGAGCTGGAGAGCACGGAAACGGCGGTCGTTCTGGACGAAAACGGCATCTGTATCGGGCTTGTGCCGCGTGAGCGCGGACGCAGCGAGTGCATCATTGAGGCATGTATGCTCATGGCAAATCAGGCGGCGGCACGGCTGGCAAGGGAAGCGGAAATTCCGCTGGTGTACCGTGTGCATGAAGATCCCGCGCCGGAGCGCGTGGCAGCACTCAAGGAAATGCTCGTCAAGCTCGGTCAGCCCTGTCCGCAGTTCGAGGAGGCTTCGCCGCGTGACATGCAGAAGATCCTTGACGATGCACGCGGCAAGAGCTGCTTCCCCGTGGTCAATAAGCTGACACTGCGTTCCATGGCAAAGGCGAAGTACAGCCATGAGCCTCTGGGACATTTCGGCTTGGTTCTGCGCGATTACGCGCATTTCACCTCCCCCATCCGCCGCTATCCGGATCTGGTGGTGCACCGTGTCCTGTCCGATTATCTCGACGGCGCGGGCAAGGAATGGCTGTGCAAGCGTTACGGCAGGTTCACGGAGAACGCCGCGGAGCATTCCTCTGCTATGGAAGTCCGCGCGGTTTCCATCGAGCGCGATGCCGATGACTGCTATGCGGCAGAATTCATGCTCTCCCATGTGGGCGAGAGCTTCCGCGGCATTATTTCGGGCGTGATGGATTTCGGCATTTATGTGACGCTCGACAACCTCGTGGAGGGGCTTGTGCACATCAATGACCTGCCGGAGGGCAGCTACGAGATCGAGGAGGGCTGGTATCTGAAGGATAGTCTCACCGGCACGACCTACCGCCTCGGTGACGAGATCGAGGTCATCTGTGCAAAAGCAGATGTGAATTCGGGGAAGATTGATTTTGCGTTATAATACAGAAAGGACGGCATTTTCACATGCCGTCCTTTTTCTCAACAGAAGCTATGACGCTCTGCAAAGCAAGCGTCATGCGGTTCAGAAACCGCGCTCGCGAAACAGTCACTTTCCATACAGGTTCGCTCCCAAACGCGCTCAACAGCGCGGTTGCCGCGCTATCGTTTGCTGTAATTGGTGAACCCTTCCTCCGCCAGCTTGCTGGTCAGGGCATCCATTGCATTGATGGTAGCGGTTTCGTCCGTGGTGATGCGGATCTCCACGTTCTTTCCATACTGCTCCAGCTCGCCGATCAGAGTCTGCAGTCCGATGCGGTTGTTGTTGTAGATATAATCCCTGCCGGAAACCGTCACATCCACGGTTACGATCTTCGGCTGTGTCGCTTCGTGCTTTTCCACAACGACTGTCTGTGAATCCACGGACTCGTTTTTTTGCGTGGGCATGGATATGTTCAGGCCGCCGCCGCTGCCGAAGCCGCCGCCGTCCCAGCCAAGCAGTAAAACCGCCGCGATCAGCGCAATACCGCCGATCGTTACGCCGTCAATTGATTTCTTCTTCTTTTCATCAGCCATAACTGATCTCACCTCGATACGTTGATTGTCGTAAAGTACAGATTGCTGTACATTTCCTGCATTTCCCCGATCGCGTCCTCTATCACCGGAACAGCACCTGCCGTGCCGAACGAATTGCCGTCATATGTCAGCGTGCCGATGATGACATCTTCCGTCTGTAAGCCCGCTTTTGTCAGAAGCTCTGCCATTTTTTCCGCAAGCTCTCCGCTGTCCTCCGCCGTCACACTGCCCAGCTTCTCCTCTCCGCAGAGAATGTTCAGCGTCCATACATTCCGGCTTTCCACATCCTGTAGGTTGAATGCCAGCATCCTGCCCTGATCGTATGCCACCAGTGCCTGCTGATTTTTTGCCGCATTCTTGTCGATTTGCAGTATGCGCTCCCATTCTTCCTCCGCCTGCTGCCGCCAGACTGCCTGCTCCTCTGCCTGCATTTCCATCTGTGTTTCGTAGGAAATACGCGCTTCCTCTGCCGACTGTGTGACGTTTTCCACCTCCAGCGTGCTGAACAGGATGAAGAAAAACAGAATGATCATGATCACATCCAGCAGGGATGTGAAATCCAGTATAATTTCCCGCAGCTTCATACCATCACCTGCGCAGAAGCTTCAACGCTGAAAATGCCGCCGGCTTGGCATCCTGTTCCTCCGGCTGCTGTGCATTCTCCTCGTCCGGCGTATCCGCAGAAGCGGTATCCTCATCCGGCTCGTCCGCCTCCAGCTTCTTCAGAAGCTCACTCGTTTTCTGGATGTTATTCTCGATATTTGTCGCAAAAACGGCATTGACAAGCTTGAAGATCACCGCGAAAATGATGCCCCATGTCGTGGAGGTCAGCGCGTCAAAGAAGCTGTTCTTTGCATTGCTGATCGCCGCTTCACTCGAAAGATCCAGCCCAAGCAGCGCGGAAACCGTGCCGAACATGCCGAACAGCGGAAACAGCGAAATGATGGTTATAAATAATGTATAGGAAATCGTCAGCAGGTTGTAGATATGCCTTGTAAAGCGCAGATTCCGTTCGTTTTCCCATTTCCGCAGATCCGTTTCCACGCGCCTTTGCGCCCAGAGAACGACCGCAAAGCAAAGCACTGCGGCAACTGCAGCGGCTAAAATGTACCAGTCCGATGTCAGAATACTGCCCGCCAGTTTTGACCAGAAGCTCATTGTATCACCTCATTTCTATTATACACGATTTTTCGGCAGAATGCAACAATTTTTGACAATTTTCCTGCAATGTCCGGCAGAAGTATGAAAAATCAGAAGAATGGCGGGACTTTTTGAAAAAAGCTTGCAATCCTGTCAAAAATGGTGTATAATAAAAGTAAGTATGCAAATTGTAAGTTTTTGGACAACAGAAAAAGGAGAAAGCTATGATCTTACTCGATGAACTGCGAATTGAAATGACCGGCTACCGCAAGGATATCGCGGAGCTGGGCGAGGTTCTGAATATCAAGAAAGCACAGGAGGAAGTCAAGGAGCTGCAGGAACAGGCAACTGCCGAGGATTTCTGGAGCGATCTGGAGAATTCCCAGAAGGTGCTGCAAAAGACAAAACAGCTGGAAAACCGCATTGCCGGCTATGAGAAGATGCAGGCAAGACTGGAGGACATCCTCACCATGATCGAAATGTGCATGGAGGAGGAGGACGAGGACATGCAGGCGGAGATCGTCAGCGAGATCGCCGGCTTCAAGGCAGATCTGGAGGCGAAAAACCTCGAAACCCTGCTCTCCGGCGAATATGACAGCTCTAACGCCATCCTCACCTTCCACCCCGGCGCAGGCGGCACGGAGGCGCAGGACTGGGCAGAAATGCTCTATCGTATGTATAACCGCTGGGCAGAGCGTCACAATTTCAAGGTGCATCTGCTCGACTACCTCGACGGTGACGAGGCAGGTCTGAAAAGCGCGTCCATCATGGTCGAGGGCGTGAATGCCTACGGCTTCCTGAAGTCCGAGGCAGGCGTGCACCGTCTGGTGCGCGTGTCCCCGTTCGACTCCTCCGGCAGAAGACAGACCTCCTTTGCGGCTCTGGAAGTCATGCCGGAAATTGATGACAGCATCGAGGTGGACATCCGTCCGGATGATATCGAAATGGAAGTGTACCGTTCCTCCGGTGCAGGCGGTCAGAAGGTCAACAAGACCAGCTCTGCGGTGCGCCTGATCCACAAGCCCACGGGCATTGTCGTTTCCTGCCAGACACAGCGAAGCCAGTACCAGAACAAGGATTATGCGATGAAGATGCTGCGCTCGAAGCTCGTAGAGATCAAGGAGAGAGAGCATCTGGAGAAGGTTTCCGACATCAAGGGCGTGCAGAAGGAGATCGGCTGGGGCGCACAGATCCGTTCCTATGTGTTCATGCCCTACACCCTCGTCAAGGATCACCGCACAAGCTTTGAAAACGGCAACATCAACGCGGTCATGGATGGTGATCTGGATGGCTTTATCAATGCCTATCTGAAGTCGCTGTCGCATGGTACGCTGAATGCTAACTAATAAAAAGCCGATGCTCCGCGAAAAACGGAGCATCGTTTTGTTTTGTATCAGTTTACTCAGCCGCAAGCTCGGAAAGTCCTGTCAGCTCAAAAATGACTGTTACCTGCTCGGAAAATTCCATGTCCAGATCATTGAACGCCGCATTGCGCAGATTGAACGTGATGTCCGTGACATCATCCATCGCAAAGCCGTGATCGGTTCTGAACGAATACAGCGGCTTGCCGCTGAAATTCTCGACCTTTACGTCATCCAGCAGGACTTCCTTTACTGTCAGAGCCACTTCTCCGGACTTACCCAGCGGATTGGGATGCGCGTACTCAATGCGAAGCGCGATTGTATCCGCGTCATCGAAATTCTCACAGTCGGAGATGTGCCATGTGCAGGAAAATTCCGCATTGTCATAGATCGGATCACCGGAAAGGTAAAAATCCTCCGCTTCAGGATCGTTGAAGCTTCCCTCCAGATAGGCAGTACCGCGCAGGACACGCTCGTCCACATTTGTGGTTGGTCCTTCGATATAGTCCTCCAGCGAGCCGGTATAGCCCGCGCCAACGGAAGCGGCGTACTGGAGAATGAGTGCGGCATCTGCGGCATTCACTGCGTGATCCTTGTTGAGGTCGCCGTAGGCGTACTGTGATATAGGTCCATTCACATCTGCCTGCTCGTCGGCATTCACTGATACCGGTGTTACCGGCAGCATGACGATGCCCAGGAACAATGCGGTCAGTTTTTGTAATTTCTTTTTCATAATCATTACCCCTTTCGTAATTCGGGTATTACCCTTTGGCATTATTATACAACAATTCGTGTTGAATGTCAATAGGGGGGGTGGATTTCACCAAACTTCACAGAAAGTTTACAATTGTACAGAATAAAACGATGCCCCGAACAACTCGGAGCATCGTTTTGTAATTCGCTGTTTATTCTGTGGAGAGACTTTCTACATATTCCTCCATTGTTCCGGTATAGCCCGTACCAACCAGAGCGGCGTACTGGAGAATAACAGAAGAATCCGCGGCATTGACGACACCGTCCTTATTGTGGTCGCCGTAGAGAACAAATGTCAGCGTAGTATCCAATGGAACGCCGAGCGGAACGGGAAACCAATAACGTGGAGCTTTTCTGTCAAGCAGATAGTTTTCAAAAAGATCTGAATACCATAACGTCAGCATGAGTCTGTAAACATCAAAGACATCCGAGGACGGGCTTTTGCCTACAAAGCGGGAGTCGTATTCCGCCAGCTTGGCACAATCCAATACCACTTCAAGGTGCTTGCCGCCGTGTAAATCTGTAGTTCCATGTCTCTCAATGTACACAGCACTATCAACCGTTCGTTCTTCATCGGAAAAGCTTCGCCAGCTGGACGGAAATCCCATCACTTCCGGATTATAAAACATTTCTTTATTCTCCTGATAATGTCTTTCCCTGCCTTCATCGTCCACGATCGAATCAGGAGTATCGTAATATTTATCATAAAATTCAGCATTAGTGGTAAACCGGAGCGGGAGGTATCTGTCATTGATAAACTCATTCATATGATATACAAACGGCAGTTCATTTACCGGGGGAAGTGTTTCTTTAGGTCCGCCCTCCCCAGTACCGAAGTAAACACCATAAAATGCATCATATATCTCACAATATACTTCATAATCTGACAGTGAATAAAAATATTCAAAGTCCTTAACTACCGGTTCTTCTGCATTCACTGATACTGGTATTACCGGCAGCATGATGATGCCCAGGAACAATGCGGTCAGTTTTTGTAATTTCTTTTTCATAATCATTACCCCTTTCGTAATTCGGGTATTACCCTTTGGCATTATTATACAACAATTCGTGTTGAATGTCAATAGTGGGAGGCGATTTCACTAAACTTCACGGAAAATTTACAATTACATAGAACAAAACGATGCCCCGAACAACTCGGAGCATCGTTTTTATCAATTCTGCACGGTCAGCGGTGCCGTCCGCCGCCGCCGTGACCGCCGGAGCTGCTGCCGCCGCCGCCACCGCCGCCTCCTCCGCCGCCGGAGGAAGATTCGATCTTGACTCTTGAGGTGTACTGCCGCAAAAAACGGTCGTACTGGTTGTGGAACGTCAGATTTTTCCGGTTGACATAGGCAGTCGGTGCAAGCGCGGACTTGAACTTGTAATGCGTCTTGACCGCAAAGAATGTGATCAGTGCCGCGATCAGTCCGATCACGAAGCCGCCCCCTGTTATGCCAAGCACGGATTCCATGCTGACGTACGGTCTTCTGCTGGATGCTGCCAGCTTGCCGTCCTTCACATAATAGTACTCGTTGTATACATCATCATACACATAGTAATTATCCGGTACGCCTGCATGATAATACAGCGTCACCTGCTCGGAAAATTCCCCGATCGCACCCACCACATCCTCGCTGCCGGAGGGGATGAGGTAGGGGAACACCGCGTCAAAAATCGCGTTGATCCGGTCGGATCTGGTGTCGTTGGTGTAGTACATCTGCCCCATGCCGCAGGTGGAAATGTAGTCATAGGGCGAATCCTGACCGCTGAGATCCATGTAATACAGCAGTCCGTCCGTGTTCGGCCCGAACAGCTGGTCATAGCTTGCATCCGCAAGGGACTGGATGGTGTAGTCCGAGCGCATCTGTGAGCCAAGCACCATGCCCACGTTCATGCCCGTTTCGTCCGCAGCATCCTGAAGCTTTGCAAGGCATTCGTCATATTCCGACGCGCTCAGCCGCTGCGCCTCATCGTAGAGCACTGCATTGCCCGTGCCGGCATAATCGGACAAGTTCTTTTCCGGTTCGGTTTCTTCAGGTTCTTCCGAGGCTGCCGGATCACCGCTGCCGCCGTTTTCTTCCGGCGGTGTTTCGGAGAATTTCAGCGTGTCATCCTCGAAATAGTAATACATGCCGCTGCTGTCCTGCACCGTTTCGCCCTCGACCATACCCACATTGTAGTAGTAGTCCAGATTGATATCCAGAATGCTGATCGCGCCAGCCATATCCGCCGGCGGATAGAGGAAGCTTTCCATTTCATCGAACATCACAGAAACACGGTTTTCCGTGGTGTCCGTGTAGTAGAGCTTTGCAAGTCCTGCGGCGCAGAAATAATGCTGTGCATTCTCCTCACGGGCATCGAGAAACAGACACACGCCGTCAGAATCCCCGAATTTCTGTTCATAGACCAGCTCTGCTGTTTCCTTTGCCGCGCCCTCGGGGAAGCTTTCGCCGCCGATGATTACAAGCACATTCATGCCGATCTCATCCGCCGTGTCATTCAGCGTCGCGCGGCAGGTGTCATTCTCCTCCTCGGTCAGTACATTCGCATTGTCAAGAAGCACCGCATCCGCAGCCCCCGCTGTCAGCGGCTGGCACAGGCACATGGCTGCACCTGCGAACAGGAGGTTTCTCAGAAGTTTTTTCATATGAGCAGCCCTCCCAGTAAACCAAGTAATGTGCATCCGATCACGATCAGCACGCAGAGTGCGGTCAGTTTTTTGGTATCCAGCGGCGGTGTGCCTGCCTGCTTTCCGGTCTGTCCGTTGATGGCAAAGGCATACTGCTTGCCCTTGTACTGGTAGGTCATGAACCAGACGGGTAGGAGCATGTACTGCCATTTTGTGCTGAGGATGTGCATATCCGAACGCGTCACGCGCACGGAATTGTAGCCCGTCATGGACGAGCGCAGGAGCTGGTCACTGCCGTTGACGGCACGGTTGCGCACGCGCGGAAATACCTGCACCTTGTTCACATCGTATTTGTCAGAGAGAAAACCGCTTAAATACGCCATTTCAAAGTCCACCGTATCATCATAATTGAACGGCTCAATGGCTTCCATCAGCGCATCCTCGATCTTGCTTGCGCCGTCCGCAGGGATGCCGAGAAACTGGATGGAGGCATCACGGAACACCTCATATTCCTTTGTTTCTGTGTAGCGGTAGTTGCCCGATCTCCATGTCCGGATGCGCTTGCAGATCGCCTGCATCTGTCCGTGGATGTCGCAGTCTGCCACCCAGAACGGCACATACACGCCCTGCATGTGCAGAAGCTGGCTGTCAGAGGTAAAGCTCTTGGGCAGGAACTTGCGGCGTTTGCACCATGTCTTGAAAATATTGTGCGCACCCGCGCGGTCGATCTTGAACGGAATGACCTTGGACGGGCGGTAATCGCCGGACAATCGTCCCTGCAATACCACCGGATTGTGACAGTAATAGCACTCTGTTGCGGAAGTATTCTGGTCGGTAATCAATTCCGCACCGCAGGACGGGCAGCTGTAAAGCTGGACATTCTCCGCAAATTCGTCATTTTTCGGAGCTTCCTCCTTTGCCTCCTGCTCGATCTTCTCATTGGCAGCCTTGCATTCCTCCGGCGTGAAAAAGCTCATGCAGTAGGCACAGCTGAAACCCTGCTTCTTCGGATCAAATTGCAGACCTGCCGCACAGTTCGGGCAGATGTACTGATGCACGCCCTGTTCCGTGCGTTCCGCATACGGATCACTGACCGGCTGTGCAGCAGGCATTCCTGCGTGCAGTCCGGAATCCATGCCGCCGGACATGTTTTCTTGTGTTGTGCTCATGATTCTCCCTTTCTTGGAATGATGATGTCACCCCATCACAGCAGATGGGGTGATGGGATCTTACAGCTTTCTGTTGTCGATCACGCGCTTTGCCTTGCCTTCGGAACGCGGCAGGCTCTTGGGCGGCATGATGGTCACCTTTGCCATGACACCGACAACGGACTTGATCTCTGCCTGAATCTCCTTCTGGAGTCTCTGCATATTGGCGAGGCTGTCGGTGAATGCCTCCTCGGTCATTTCCACCTGAACCTCCAGCGTATCGGCATTATTCACACGATCCACCACCAGCAGATAGTGCGGTGCAACGCCCTCGGTTCTGACGAGGACAGTTTCGATCTGGGACGGGAAGACATTGACACCGCGCACGATGATCATATCATCCGTTCTGCCCGTGATTCTGCCCATGCGGACGGTCGTTCTGCCGCAGGCGCACTTTTCGGGGTTGAGCGTGCAGACATCGTGCGTTCTGTAGCGCAGCATCGGCATACCCTTCTTGGTGATGGTCGTGAACACCAGTTCACCTGCCTGACCATAGGGCAGCGGCTCGCCGGTTTCGGGGTTGATGATCTCAGCGATCACATGGTCTTCGTTGACGTGAGAACCGTTTTTCTCCAGACATTCGAACGCAACGCCCGGACCTGCGATCTCAGTCAGACCGTAGATATCGCAGGCATCAATGCCCAGAAGTTCCTCGATCTTCAGGCGCATTTCCTGTGTCCACGGCTCTGCGCCGAACAGACCTGCCTTGAGCTTCAGCTCGGACGGATCAATGCCCATATCGTGGATGGCTTCGCCCAGATAGGTTGCATAGGACGGTGTGCAGCAGAGGATGGTAGAGCCAAGCTCACGCATCATCATGATCTGACGCTGTGTGTTGCCGCTCGACATCGGGATGACCATTGCACCGATCTCGTTTGCACCCTGATGTGCGCCCAGACCGCCGGTGAACAGACCGTAGCCGTAGGCAACCTGGCAAACGTCCTCATTGGTGCCGCCCACCGCCATGATGGCGCGGGCACAGCAGTCCTCCCACAGATCCACGTCGTGCTGGGTGTAGAAGGCCACGACGCGGCGGCCGGTGG
>CALGTT010000187.1 GCA_937901485.1 uncultured Ruminococcus sp. | reverse complement strand
ACCTTCTGGGCAGCGCGGCCGCTGACACCGGTGTCGATCTCGTCAAAGATCAGCGTGGGGATGCTGTCACGGTCGGCAATGACGGATTTGAGTGCAAGCATGATTCTGGAAAGCTCACCGCCGGATGCGATCTTGGAGATGGGCTTTGGCAGTTCGCCTTTGTTAGCAGAGATAAGGAACGTGACGGTATCGCGTCCCTGAATGGTCAGCTTGCCCTTTTCCTGCTGAACAGGCAGCACGACATTGGGCATGTCCAGAAAGCGCAGTTCCTCGGAAACACGCGCAACAAAGCGGTTTCCGGTTTCCTCGCGGTAGGCAGAAAGGGCGCGTGCCTTTTCGGTCACATCCGCAAGAAGCTCCTGCTTCTGTGCTTCCAGCTCGGCAATGCGGTCGTCGTCCGCCTGCATGTTCTCCATTTCCGCACAGGCGGAATCGTAGAGTGTGAGCAATTCATCAAAATCGCAGAAAAACTGCTTTTTCACCTGCGAAATGGCATGGTAACGCTGACGGAGCTTCTGGGCGCGGGCTTCATCAAGGCTTACGCCGTCCGCCATGCGCTGAAGATCTTCTGCGATATCTTTGATCTCGATGACAGCCGCTTTCAGGCGTTCCGTCAGCTCCTCCGTGCCGGAGAATGCGTCTTCGATATCACGGAGCTGCTGCATGGTGCTGTGGAGCATTTCAACCACGCAGTCCTCCCCTTCCCCGTTGAGAATGCCGGCGGCATTGTTCAGACCGGAGAGGATGCGTTCGGCATTTTCTGCCTGCATCAGGGCATTTTCCAGTTCTTCCTCCTCGCCTGCCTTGGGCTGGAGCGCACCGATCTCCTGTATCTGCTTCTGGAGCAGGAGTGCCCGCTGGCGGCGGTACTGATCCTCGCGTTTCAGCTTTCCAAGCTCTCTGGCGATGTTCTGGAGCTGACGGAAGGATCTCTGATAGGCGGTCAGAAAGGTCGGATTGCCGCCGAATTCATCGAGCACCTGCAAATGGTGCTCCGGTGACAGGAGGATCTGATTGTCGTGCTGTCCATGAATGGAAATGAGGAGCGTTCCGATCTCCCGAAGTGCGGAAACGGATGCCGTCTTTCCGTTGATCCTGCCGATGCTGCCGCCGTCGGCGCGGATCTCACGGGTGAGCGTGACCTGACGTTCATCGCAGGATATCGCCATTTCTGCAAGCAGCTCCATCACATCATCGGAGAGATTGGTGAACAATGCTGTCACCGCGGCGCGTTCACAGCCCGTGCGCACCCAGTCCTTGGACACACGCTGTCCGAGGACTGCTTGTATGCCGTGTATGAGAATGGATTTGCCGGCACCGGTCTCACCGGTGAACACATGGAATGCATCACGGAAGCTGATGCACGCCTTTTCAATAACTGCAAGGTTTTCAATATAAAGTTCTTCTAACATGCGCTCACCTGTCCTGAATTTCTGAAAGCAGCTCGGCTGCATATCGTTTTGCCTGTTCGGAGGTACGGATCAATACGAAAATCGTATCGTCCCCCGCGATCGTACCCACCACATCGGGGCGGATATTGGTATCGAGCACGGTGCAGACCGCTTGTGCCGTACCGCTGCGGCATTTGATGGCGACAACATTTCCGGCGTAATCCACCGAGACAATATTTCCGGCAAACAGATCTGAATGCGGAAGCGGTGCATCCGGTACGACATAGCGGTAATTGCCGCTGCTGTCCGCCTTTTTGATGAGATTGAGTTCACGGATATCACGGGAGATCGTTGCCTGTGTGACCGGATAGCCGCGTTCCTTCAGAAGTGCCTGCAAAGCATCCTGATTGGCAACGGGAATGCTGCGGATCAGTTCCAGAATTTCCTTTTGTCTTGCATATTTCATGAATCGTCCCTCCGGAAATTAGTGATCAGAAAAGCCCTTGATGGTGCGCATCAGCTTATGGTTGACCGCATCATAGAAGCTTGTGTTCCGGAATTGTACCAGTGAGATCTCATGGTCGGATCTCCGGATATCCAGCCGGCAGGAGGACGGAAATGCAACCGGTGCTTCACCGTCCGCGCTCAGACAGATGCCGCGGTCTGAGCCGGCAGTATGTACGATGCTGATGGTACGCTCCGCAGAAAGGAGCAGCGGACGGTTGAACAGGGAATGCGGACAGATCAGTGCGATCTCGATGCAGGAAAGCTCCGGCTCTAAAATCGGGCCTCCGGCGGACAGTGCATAGGCGGTCGATCCGGTCGGCGTACTGCACACCATACCGTCTGCGCGATAACGTCCAAGCAGCATATTGTCGGAGTACACTGAGAATTCAAATACCTTTCCCATCATGCCGGATACAGCGATATCGTTGAGTGCTGTGAAGCAGGTCTTTTTGCCGTCGCCGTGCAGCTCACCGCTGAGAAGCATCCGGCGGGAGATCCGGAAGTCCCCGCTGATGA
>CALGTT010000186.1 GCA_937901485.1 uncultured Ruminococcus sp. | reverse complement strand
TGTAGTCAGTGAACTGCTCCGGCGCATTTCTCAGCTCGGAAACACCGTTCACCGCACAGAATGCACCCTCATAGCCCTCACGCGTCACCGCTTCGTAGGTGTCGAGTGCGGCAAAGGGCACTTCCGCCGTCAGTGCAAACTGCTCGGCTGCATAGTAGGCAGCAAGGGGCTGCCAGTGGTAGTCCGTACGCGAATACAGCGGTTCTTCTGTATGCGCACCAATGGCATCATAGACGGGAACAGGAGTAACGCCATCCAGATTTTCCGCGATATTCAGGTAATTATCCAGCTGGCTGCCGTACTGCCCTGCAACCTCCTCCGGCGTATAGTACGCCGCGGACGTGGGGACGACCATGCACCAGACGCGCGCCGTTTCCCCAAGGGCTGCCTGATAGCTGTTGAGTGCCTGCGCATAACGAACGCCGTTTTTCATGCCGCCGGAAAAAAGCTCAAGTGCCCGTGCTTCGGGCGTACCGCTGTCCCTGACCATTACGCCGCCGTACATCGCAATTTTTCCGTACTCCGGTGCAGGCGGCTCCGGTTCGGTGGATTCCGTGGTGGTCGTGGTTTCGGTGGTCGTGGTCGTCGTGGCAGTGGTCGTGGTCGTGGTGGTGGTGGTAGTAGTGGTGGCTTTGGTCGTGGCTTTGGTTGTAGCTTTGGTCGTGGCTTTAGTGGTGGATTCAGTGGTCTGCGTGGTGGATTCTGTATGCTCCGGCGCATTCGCCTGCGTCTGCGGCAAGCCACAGGCAGTGAGCAGAAATGCGCATAAAATCGGGAAAAGCCTTTTCATTTTGTTCTCCTTATCTTTCTATGCAATGTCAAAAAGCCGGTAACGAATTACCGGCTTTTCTACTGTTTTCATTTGATTAGGGAGGTGTTACAGGTGCTGTGGTATAACCTACCAGCCCGTAGAAACGCTCCGAATAATCGGCAAGTACTCTGCCACTCATCATCATGGTGTCGTAATTTACTGCGGACACTTCAGTCGGCTGGGATTTTTCACCAGCGGCATTGTTGGAGGAATACATACCAACAATATTGGCGGTTGTATTCTGCGCAGAAATCGCACCCTTTACGGAATAATCCTCAATACAGATCGCCCAGTTGGTGTCCTCTGCATCGGATACAAGGTCGTTGATTTCATCCACCAGCGTTATGATGGAAACATCAGCAACCGATGTAGAGGTGCGGTCTACAGGAGACAGTACGGATTCCACGGATGCACCATTGGTGGTCAGGATCGTACCGTTGCGGTTGTATTCCACAATCAGAAGTCCGGAAAACGGACTTTCATCGGGTGCGGTACGGTCGAGCACCTCAAACCGCTGCAGCTGCGTCTGTGCACCATTGTATACCATGCGCGCGTTGTTGTTCTCATCCTTAATTCTGGAGGAACGGTAATAGTTCATCATACTCGGCGCAAGAATTGCTGCCAACACGCCGATGATGGCGAGTACAACGATCAGCTCCATCAGGGTGAAGCCTTTTAATTTTCTGAATCTCTTCATCGTAAATCCACCTCATTCTATTGGTCACTGCCGGCAGCCGCCGGTATGTAGTCGGACAATTGTTAATAATAGTATACCATTTTACAGCACAAAAGTCAACATGTTTCCGACAATTTGCCGGATACGCACCCTCCAAAATTCTGCCCCGTTTTTTCAGCAGTTTTCACAAATTCACATTAAACACCGGTTTCTGCAAATGTGATGAATGCAGCAAGATCCTGTGTTGGACGCTTTTGATAGTTCGGGTGCGGATAAGTACCGACATATGCGTCCGTATCATGACGCTGATAACAGGAAGCCATTGCACAGCCATCCTCTACCTTGATTGCCCATACTTCGCCCTGAACGGTGTTGAAGTAATAATAGACAGCCTTCTCAAAATCCGCATCGTAGCCCTTCAGCGCGTCGCTGCTGCACAGGGTTTTTCCCTCCGCAGTGATCACCG
>CALGTT010000185.1 GCA_937901485.1 uncultured Ruminococcus sp. | reverse complement strand
CTGGTGTTCATGGCAGCGGATTATCTGACCGGAATCGCGGCAGCAGGGATCTTCGGGAAATCTCGCAAATCTGCGGGCGGCGGGCTTAGCTCCGAGGTGGGCTTTCAGGGCTTGACACGCAAATGCATGATGCTCGTGTTCGTCCTGCTTGCCCATCGGCTGGATGAAGTGCTGGGGACTGCCTGCATCCGTGACGGCGTGTGCGTGGCGTTCATGGCAAACGAGATGATCTCGATCATCGAAAACGCCGGCATCATGGGCGTGCCCGTGCCGGATGCAGTAAAGAATGCGATCGACCTGCTCAAACAGAAAGGGGAACAGGATGACTGATTCACAGAAGAAATTTATCAACACTGTGGGAAGACTGGCACAGCAGGACAGCCACGCGGACAGGATCCTGCCGAGCGTGACCATTGCGCAGGCAATTCTTGAATCCGGCTGGGGCAAATCCCGCCTGACGACCTGCGGCAATGCCCTGTTCGGCATCAAGGCACACAGCGGTTGGCGCGGCAGGGTGTACAGCTGCAAAACGCAGGAGTGCTATGACGGCGTGAATTTCACGCAGGAGACTGCGTGCTTTCGCGCATACAACAGCTGGGCAGAGAGCATTGCCGATCACGGCGCGTTCCTCTGCGGCGCATCGCGCTACCGGAATGTGACAGGGGAGAGGGATCACCGCATGGCATGTGCCGCGCTGAAGGCGGCTGGCTATGCGACCGATCCTGCCTATGATGCCAAGCTCATTGCCCTGATCGACGCTTATGACCTGACGAGATTTGATAAGCCCGCGGGCAGTGCGGCACCGGCACGGCAGTACACCGTCCGGCGCGGCGATACGCTGTCAAGGATCGCGCGTGAGCATTCCACCACACCGGATGCGATCGTGAACAAGAACAGGGCGAAATATCCGTGCATGACGAGGGATTATATTCAGGCTGGCTGGACACTTTCTGTATAGCCAAAAGGAGCTGCTGCGGTTACATGCAGCAGCTCCTTTTTGTTGGGATCACGGTGTTTTCTGTCAGGAAGCATGTTCCTCCATGCCCGCCGTATCCTGATAATTTCTGGTGAGCTGACGCAGGCGTTTCTGCTCTTCCTGCAATGTCTGCATGACGGTGGTGAGCAGAATGAGGGAGGGAATGCCGATGATCAGGAGAGCGATCATGCAGGTGATGGGCGAGGAGAAGAAATCCGCTGTCCAGAGCAGCAGTGCGGCGAGAATGAGGGGGACGAGCAGGATGACCATGAACACGAGCATGGCGCAGTAGGTATCACGGATCATCTTTTTCTCTGCCAGATACTCCTCATTTGTCGGATGGGCGGGGATGGGGCGGGTTTGTGTGTTCTTTTCCATTTCCATTCCTCCTTGAACGATGTGTGATGCTAATCCCCAAAACTATAGTAAAGATAAAGCGGGACTCGGGGGCGCAGCCCCCGCTTATTCCTCCCCCGCTTTGCGGCGGAGGGGGCTGACTTAGTTTATCTATAGGGGTTAAGGGGATTAGTATGACTTTCCTCTTTACTATTACTATTCTACCATACGAGTTGTTCAAAAATGGAGATTCTGGAAAAAAGCACGCCCCTGATAAAAGGGGCGTGCCATAGAGCATCAGCTCTGTTCACTCAGATAAAGACCTACACGGGACTGGATCATCTCTGCCGTCTGCTTGGCATCCTGATCGCCGGCAAAGTACATCTGTGTTTCTTCATCAATGATCTCCATCACGGATTCATCATAGAATGCACTCTGCGTAATGCTGCCGATGTATTCTGTCAGCTTGTCCATTTCCTCCTGTGTCGGGAAACCGATTTCGATTTCCTCATTGCCGAGGTAGTAGAACTTGTTGTATTCTTCCTTGTCCTCCAGTGTCTCCTTGATCTTCTGTTCGTAGGACTTCTTGTTTACAGGGAAATTCCATTCAAGGGAGTTCTGGTGCTCTTCAGAGAGCATGAACTTGAAGAATTCCCAGATCTCCTCCTGATACTTCGACTGGCTGGAGATCGCAATGGTGAAATCCGTCTGGAACACACCGCCGCTGCTGCCCTCAACTGTGGTCGGGAAGCCGACAAATGTAACTTCATCACCGCCGAAATCACCTGCCAGAAGCTCGTGAATGCGGCGCGGCTCTTCGATATATGCGTTCTTGAACAGTGCGGTATCATTGCGGTAAGCAAGCTCCTCCGCCTCCCAGTACTGCTCCCAGTCGGTGTTGTCCATGTTTTCATAATCCAGATGATCATCCGCCGGATAGGTGCTGCAAACCTCCAGCAGCTCGATGAATTCGGGCGTGTTGAAATTGCAGGTCGCATTGACGGTATCGACAAATGTGCCGATATTGCCAGCCATCATAGAGTAGAGCAGTGTGCTGCGTGTCATGTTCGGGAATACATCCATGCCGTCGGGCGTGTTCCTGATGATCTCCATGAACTCTGCCGGTGAGATGCCGGACTTGTCGCCTACATACTCTTTCTTCGCCGCAAGGGTATTGACATTGAACGAAAATCCCATGCGCATGAGCTTTTCCTTGTACTCCAGAGAGGTAAAGAAATTCTGGAAATAGTCGTCCTTATTAAAGCTTTCATCATTCTCCATGAGCGTGTACAGGTCAACAAACACGCCCTTGTTGGCGTAGGATTCAAAGTTCAGTCCCTCTGTGCAGATGATGTCTGCCACCTTGCCGGAGGTCATGTCCTTGCTGAAGAGATCCATTGCTGCACTCCAGCTGTCCTCCTCATCCGTTACGTCCGCGGAATAATCCTTGATGATGATGCGCAGCTTGTCACTGCTGCGGTTGAATTTGCCGACAGCATTGACCAGATCGGAGCTGGTGTAGAGCGCGGAAAGGCTGATGACCTCCATGTTTTTCAGCTCTTCCTCGGAACGCTCCTCCATCTGCCAGAGCGTGGAGGATTCATAGTTTTCGTCATACATGGATGTCAGGAAGCGATTGCCCGGCAGTGCGGCAACGGAACTGACATAATCACCGCTGAAGTCGGAGTTCATCCAGTTGAGCACTTCCTCGCAGGTACCCTTTTCCGTGTTGATGCCCTTGACGGATGTTGAATCGTAGACGAAGAAATCATAGTCATCCGCACCGGCGAGTGTGCCGTTATAGTACTCCGGCATACCCTCCACATCCACTTCGCTGAGCGTAAGTGTTTCCGGATCAATGCTGCCAAAGAGCATACCGCCCATGCTGTTGTAGCCGCTGACATAGACTGTGCCGTTTGCAGAGCAGAACAGCTGGTCAAGCCACTCAGCCTCCACCTCTACGATGCCCTTTTCCTTGAAGTTTTCATCACGCACGGTAATGTACTGCATTCCGTCCATTGTGTTTGACATTGCGTAGATATTTCCGCTGTTGTCCGCGATGACATTGTAGAAGCTGGCTTCCTCGCCGATGTTCTCTGTGACATCCCTGCTGCCCACGAGCTTCATGCTGCTGTCGTAGCTTTCAATATAATAGCACTGACTCTCGATCTCCCAGTTCTCATTCATGGTGTAATCGTAGTAAAGGATCTCACAGCCGCCGTTCTTGCTGCCGTAAGCACCCATGATGTCGATCATGCGCTCGTCAGATGCGTTCTCCATGTACTTCATCTCTGCGGTAGTGGTCGTGCCGCTGGCAGGATCGTAGATCGCGACCTTTGCAGCATAATCCTTGTCATGTCCCAGCATCAGGATCTGTTCACCGATCGGGATGAACTTTGAAACGCTGAATTCAGGGCCTTTGACCTCCTGTGAGGAGAACGCATTGTCAAAGGATACCTCCAGTGTGCTGCCAAGCTTGCTTTTGCCTCCGCCGCATCCAGTCAGTGTGACCGCGGTGATTGCCGCTGTCAGCATTGCGATTGTTTTCTGCATTGTAGTTCTTTTCATATGATTCTTTACCTTTCCTAATCGTATATTATCAAGCGGCTGTGCCGCTGTGATTGCAGGAATGCTGCGGAGGAATGCAGGGGAGAACCCCTGCATTTTATTCCTCAGCCTTTACCAATGAGCGTAATCTGTTTTTGTGTGCCAGACGCTTTTCCGTGAGGAACGCATCCAGTCTGCGCCAGCCCTTCCAGAGCAGAATGAGCAGCAGAAGCACCGGGAAAATCAGGAATGCGATCTGTCCGGCAAGCAGGAGCGCAAGGTCAAAATCGACCAGTCTTGCGGCATTTTCCCAATAAGGGTATGCAAGATCCTTCGAGATGATCAGCATGTCGTGGAGATTTCGCAGATTGTTCCAGCGTCCTGCAAGGGAATCGCGTCCGGAATTCTGCACCGTGACCATGGTCGGGTTGTTCTCTGCGCCGATCGCCTTTGTGAATGCATTTTTGCCGTAGTTTCGCACGGGATCGGGAAGGACCATCTCATAGCAGGCGATCTGCACAGTGCTGTCCTCTCCGCCCTGCCATGCTTCGTAGAGATCAAAGGAAATATACATACGCGGCGTTTCGCCGTAGGCTTTCTTTGCGGCATAGTCATCCTCTGCGGCAACAACGCCGGCAAGCACGGCAGAAACGATATTCTTTAATTTCATTATACCTGTCTC
>CALGTT010000184.1 GCA_937901485.1 uncultured Ruminococcus sp. | reverse complement strand
ACAGCCCGTACAGACCACACAGCCCGTACAGACTACACAGCCCGTACAGACCACACAGCCTGTACAGTCGGGCACGACTGTAACAAAGTATGGTGATGTCGATGGCAGCAACGAAGTGGATATCCTTGACGTACTTGCACTGAACAGAAATCTGCTCAGCGGCAGCCCCATCAGCCAGCAGGGTATTGCAAATGCCGATGTGGATCAGGATGGCAAGGTGACCATGATGGACGCGCTGATGATCCTGAAGGCAACCATCAATCTGGTAAAACTGCCGGATGCAAGCACTGCACCTGTACAGACTACACAGCCCGTACAGACCACAGCACCCGTACAGACCACACAGCCCGCAGCAACAACTGCTACACAGACTGTTCAGGATAATCTGTATTATGCGGCAAATGCAGCTGTAGTGAACGGTGCGACTGAAACCGTCAACGAAGGCTTCAAGGGCGAAGCATATGTCAACCTTGACAATTCCGCTGACAGCTCCATCACATGGACACTCAATGCAGCACAGGACGGCAACTACTACGTTTCCTTCCAGGTGGCAAACGGCACGGACACTGACAGAAGCATGAAGGTCGAAGTCAACGGCGGCAAGGATTACTGGGTACAGCCGTTCACCGGCACGGGCGCGTGGACAACATGGGAAGATAGAGCGATCGTTCTTCCTCTGAAGAAGGGCGCGAACACCCTGAAGCTGACCTCTCTGACAGAGAACGGCGGCCCGAATTTCGACTATGTAAAGATCGAGCTGACGGATGAGCCGATTGCGGAGATCTATGTTCCGGAGCAGAAGCCCACAGTTCCCGACAGTGACAATCCGGTCATCTACATTGCAGGTGACTCCACTGTTCAGAGCTACAAGGCAAGCTATGCACCGCAGCAGGGCTGGGGCTACTACCTTGGCAACTACTTCAAGAGCAATGTAACTGTATCCAACCATGCGATCGCAGGCAGAAGCTCCAAGAGCTTCTATGACAACGGCAGACTTGATACCATTCTTGATTCTATGAAGAAGGGCGACTATCTGCTCGTACAGTTCGGCATCAACGATGCAGCATCCAACAAGGCAGAGCGTTATGCTCCGGTTTGCGGCGATGTGAACAACCCCAAGAACGGCTCGTTCGAGTACTACATGCAGAAGTACATCGAGGGTACACTCGACAAGGGCGGTACACCGGTTCTGGTAACAACTGTAATTGGTCTGAAGGCACGTTCCGGCAACAAGTTCGTCGGCAGCTACACAGGCTACTGTGATGCAATGAAGAAGCTTGCGGCAAAGTACAAGATCCCCTGCATCGACCTGAACACCCTGATGGTAAATCACTACAATTCTATCGGCTATGATGCGGCGTACAAGTATCATATGTGCTCCACAGGTTCTACCGATATGACTCACTTCACCGAGACAGGTGCAAATGCAGTTGCAAAGCTTGTTGCAAACGCAATCAAGACACTGGGACTTCCGGTTTCTGATGATGTAAAATAACCAACCAGATGGCATTGCCGCAAAGGGCATCTCTCCTTTGGCGGCAATGCCTTTTTTGTTATTCCATTTAATCGGACAGATCCAGCTTTCTCACCGTATCCCGAAGCTTCAGGACAAAGGCAGGGGAGACGGAAAGCTCATCAATGCCCATGCGCAGGAAGGTTTCAGTCAGTGCCGTGTCCGCTGCCAGTTCTCCGCAGATGCCGATCCACGCCCCGTGCTTATGGGCATTTTCGGCAGACATTGCGATCAGGCGCAGAACGGCTTCATGATGAGGATCACAAAAGCGGTCGATGTGCGGATTCTGCCGGTCACAGGCGAGGGTATACTGCGTCAGATCATTCGTACCAACGCTGAAAAAGTCCACCATCGGTGCAAATTTGTCACTGAGCAGAGCCGCCGCCGGCGTTTCGATCATGATGCCGATCTCCACCTTGTCCGAATAGGCGATCCCGTCCGCGTCCAGCTCCTGCCTGACCTGTGCGCACAGCGCGAGGATCTCCTCCAGCTCCCAGATGCTTGTGATCATGGGGAACATGATGCCCAGTCTGCCGCAGACGGAAGCACGGTAGAGTGCGCGAAGCTGCGTTCTGAAAACGTCCGGACGCTTCAGGCAGAGCCGGACGGCACGAAGTCCGAGAGCCGGATTTTCCTCCTTTTCAAGCCCGAAATAATTCACCTGCTTATCCGCGCCGATATCCAGTGTGCGGATGATGACCTTTTTGGCAGCCATGCTTTCAAGCACCCTTTGATACACCCTGAGCTGTGCCTCCTCGGTCGGGTAGTCACTGCCCTCCAGATACAGAAATTCGCTCCGGAATAATCCGATCCCGTCCGCATCGTTGAGAAGCACCGCGCCGATATGATCGACACTTCCGATATTGGCGCAGATGTGGATCTTTGTGCCGTCAAGGGTGATGTTTTCCTTGCCTCTGAGATTCTGGAGCAGCGTTTTCTGCGCCGCATCCTCCCGCTGTTTCGCGGCAAAGGCGGCGATCGTGTCCGCATCGGGATGAAGAATGAATTCCCCCGTGTATCCATCCGCCGCCGCCATATCCCCATCCTTGATCCTTGACAGGAACTCCTCACCCAGACCGATGATCGCAGGGATGTTCATGCTCCTTGCGAGGATCGCTGTGTGGGAATTCGACGAGCCGTGTGCTGTGACAAAGGCAAGCACCTTCTCCTTGTCAAGGGATACCGTTTCGCTTGGGGCAAGGTCATCCGCACAGAGGATGACCTTTTCATCGGGCGCGCAGACTTCACCGTCCTGACCGGACATGCAGGCAATGAGCCGGTTGGAGATATCCCGTACATCCGCCGCCCTTGCCTGCATGTAGCTGTCGTTCATGGAGGCAAACATTTCCGCAAAATTGTCCCCCGTCACCGCGACCGCATACTCCGCATTCACGTTCTGACTTCGTATCATTCCGGTAATGGCTTCGTTGTAGTCCTCGTCCTCCAGCATCATCATATGGATTTCGAAAATCCGTGCATTGGATTCTCCCACTTCCTTCAGTGCCTTTTCGCAGAGCTCCTGAAGCTGTGAGATCGCCTTTTGTTTTGCCGTTTCCACGCGGGCTGTCTCCGCATCGGCACTTTCGATCTTTACGCGCCTGACTGCAATATCCTGCCGTTTGAAAACGGAGATCCTGCCGATTGCCACTGCGCCGTAAACGCCCTTTCCGCTGTATTTCAACACGGATCACCACCGCCTTTCCTGCCGGATTCAGAGATTTTCTGCAAAAAATACCTGCATTGCCTTTTCAGACGCTTCCTCATTGCCGCCGCTGACGGTAACTGTAATGGTGTCACCGCACTTCACGCCCAGCCCCATCAGTGCCATCAGCTTGGCAGCACCTACGGTTTTTTCCCCTTTGGTAATGGTGATCTCGCTGTCGAGAGCCTTTGCAGTCTTTGCCAGCAGACCTGCCGGTCTTGCGTGGATCCCCAGTTCGTCCTTGATCGTGTAAGTGAATGTTCTCATCGCAATTTCTCCTTTTTCTGCGCATCATGCGCAGAAATTTATGGTAATCGGCATTCCCGTATTTCCCGATTGACAAGACGGGTAAAGCATGGTATAATAAATCTTGTTGATACTCTCCGGTGATCCGGTCTGTCAGAAACACGGGGCAGGCTGCCATATCCTGATAATAGGATTGCCAGTCTTGCCGGCAGATATACAGCATCGGGGCAGCTGTGCACAAATGATGTGAACCTGTCCTGAATTTCAAAGGAGGAAATGCAATGGCAAATATTTACACATCCGCCGATCAGCTCATCGGCAGAACGCCGCTTCTGGAGCTGCTGCATATGGAACAGGAACTCGGACTGAAAGCACGGCTTCTTGCAAAGCTGGAATATTTCAATCCTGCCGGTTCTGTCAAGGACAGGGCTGCAAAGGCGATGCTGGATGATGCCGAGGCATCGGGCACACTGAAGCCCGATTCCGTCATCATTGAGCCGACCTCCGGCAATACCGGCATCGGGCTTGCCTCCGTTGCGGCAGCAAGGGGCTACCGCGTGATCATCGTGATGCCCGAAACCATGTCCGTTGAACGCAGACTGCTCATGAAAGCCTACGGCGCAGAGCTTGTGCTCACCGAGGGCGCAAAGGGCATGGCTGGAGCGATCGCAAAGGCGCAGGAGCTTGCAGGGGAGATCCCGAACAGCTTCATCCCGTCCCAGTTTACCAATCCCTCCAATGCGAAAGCGCACTTTGAGTCCACAGGCCCTGAGATCTGGGAGGATACCGACGGATGTGTGGATATCTTCGTGGCAGGCGTGGGCACGGGCGGCACGATCACAGGTGTCGGCGAGTACCTGAAATCGAAAGATCCTGCTGTAAGGATCGCGGCAGTTGAGCCGGCAGATTCTCCGGTGCTTTCCGGCGGCAAGGCAGGTGCGCACGGCTTACAGGGCATCGGTGCAGGCTTTGTACCGGATGTGCTCAATACCGAGGTCTATGACGAGATCCTCACCGTTACCACCGAGCAAGCCTATGCAGCTGCCAGAAAACTTGGCAGAAGTGAGGGCGTGCTTGTGGGCATTTCCTCCGGCGCGGCACTCCATGCGGCGATCGAGCTTGCCAAGCGTCCGGAAAACGCGGACAAAAACATTGTGGTGCTTCTGCCCGATACGGGGGACAGATACCTGTCCACACCGCTGTTTGCGGAATAAAGCAAAAACTGCCTTCACAGGATCACGCCCTGTGAAGGCAGCTTCTATTTTTTCAGCAGGATCTCCGCAATGAACCAGTCTCCCTCCATCCTGCCCGAAATGCGTCCGTCCATGCATTCGGTCAGTCCCTTGGCGATGGAAAGCCCCAGTCCCGTTCCGCTTCGGCTTCTTGCTGCATCCGATCGGTAGAACCGGTCGAATACACGCTCCATGTCAATGCCGTCGGGATCGGCACAGCGGTTCGCGATCGTGATCCTCACGCCGTCCGGCAGTTCTTCGAGTGCTGCACGCAGTCCCGAAACCTCGCGGCTTCCGTGCATCAGCGCGTTTTTCAGAAGATTCTGCACCACGCGGCGCAGTGCAGTCTCATTGCAGAGTGCACGCACGGGCGTTTCGGGGATCTCCACCTGCGGTTCGATGCCGGCGGCGTGCAGCTCACTGTGGAACGAAAGCAGCGTGTGCAGCAGCACCGGATTGACCGGCAGGCGGTCGCAGGAGATCTCCTCCTGTGCGTCCTGCAGGCGTGCATAGGTGAACAGCTCTTCGAGCAGTTCGCGCAGGACGGCAATGCGCTCGGTGATGACCGCGCTGTATTTCTCCCGTTTCTGCGCATCTTCAGTGACCTGCAAAAGCTGGAAATAGCCGTCGAGTGAAGTCAGCGGTGTGCGGATGTCGTGGGAGAGATCGGTGATGCTCTGCCGCAGGTGCTTTTCGTGCGTCTGGCTTTCCTGCGTCATGCGGCGGAAGTACTGCATTTCGGTGTTCAGGCTCTTTTGCAGTGCCTTCATCGCAGGCGTATGCAGGCGCAGGGTGATCTCCAGATTGCTGTCGTTGTCACGCAGAAACGCCATCTGGCGGCAGATCTCACGGATCTGCCGCCCCTGTGCGATGACGATGCCCAGCGATGCTGCGGCAAGTATGATACTGATAATGGTGATCCAGAGCATGGCTGCCTCACTTTACATCCTGTTTTCTCTTGACGATGACGGAAACGCAGATGCACAGAAGGATGAACACCACGGAGGAAACTGCCGCCTTGACATAGTACTCCATCGGGTCATTGAGCATCAGGTTGCACAGCGCACCGTAGGGGAGATAGCGTTCGCTCTCGAAATCCGCGATCCCCAGACCGAGCTTTGCGATGTAGTTCAGCAGCATGTACACCAGACTGCTTGCGGCGGTGCAGTAGACCACGGGAACGGCGATTGCCGCCCCACGGCTGCGTGTGAAATCTGCGATCACGCCGCCGAACATGCCGTAGGCAGTTGCAAGCAGGAGATACACGCCGCTGTAGACCAGCAGTCTGGAAACATCATTCAGCGTGACACCGGTGTGCGTGACGAACATGACAATGCGCAGTGCCAGCGCACCGAGGACGAGCAGAACGATATTGAACAGCAGCAGGATCAGCAGGTTGCTGACCACGAAATGCCACTTCTTCGTGCTGCCGCTGAGATTCTTCTGGAAGCCCGTGACCACATGCCCCGTGCCGTGAATGCCGATGAAAATGGCAGTGATCAGCACGACCATGTTGCCCATCATGCACATGTTGAACATTTCCGCATAATCCGTGATCTTCCCGAACATGCTCTGCAGGGTATCCATCTCCGCTTCATCCACATACACATTGACACCGCCCTGCATTGCCTGCGTGCCCGAAACGCTCGTCAGCTCCGACTGGAAATTGGTGACGATCTCGGAATTGCCGGTGAGCATACCGATCATGCCGCCTGCAAAGAGATACAGACAAAAATACACCAGCAGCAGAATCCATGTGCTCATGCTGCGAAACACGCGATACAGCTCCATACGAAATACATTGATCATGCCCTTACGCCTCCCCCTGTAACAGAAAAATAGAAATCCTCCACGGATGTATTGGCAAGCACGATGCCTGCCACCGGAATGTCAGCAAGCACCAGACGGCGGTTGATGTCACAGACATCCTCGTGCCGTTCGAACACATGGATCGTGCGGCTGTCCATGACCTGATAGCTCCGGATGCCCATTTCTTCGAGCACGACACTTGCCCTGTCGGTCGCATCGGTCGTGATGCAGATCTTGTCGCGGCAGCGTTCCATCAGCTCGTCATGCGTCAGCTCCATGAGCAGTCTGCCCTCGTTGATGATGCCGTAGCAGGTGGCGATCTTGGACAGCTCCTCAAGAATGTGACTGGAAATGAGAATGGTCATGCCCTTTTCCTCGCGCAGGTTCTGGAGGATGCTTCGCATGTCCGCGATGCCCTGCGGATCGAGTCCGTTGGTCGGTTCATCGAGGACGAGCAGATCCGGCTCGCCGACAAGGGACATTGCAATGCCCAGACGCTGGCGCATACCGAGGGAGAAGCCGCCGACATGCTTTGCCGCCGCATTCGAAAGCCCCACAAGCTCCAGCAGCTCGTCGCAGTACTTCGGGATGCTGCCGATCCCGCAGGCAAGGCATTTCAGTTTGAGATTGTCCCGCGCACTCATGCCGCCGTAAAGTCCGGGGGCTTCGATGAGCGTGCCGATGCGGGAGAAAACGCGCTGCCTTTGCAGCTCCGCCCCCGTGCAGCCGAACAGCGTGATCTCTCCGGAGGTCGGATGGGACATGCCGCTGATCATTTTCATAAAGGTGGTCTTGCCCGAACCGTTTTTCCCGATAAATCCGTAGATCTCGCCCTGACGCAGGTGCATGTTCACGGCGTTGCAGGCTTTCAGCTTGCCGTACTCCTTGGTCAGGGAATTGGTGGTCAGTATGTATTCCATGATCGTACTCCTTTCTTGACGATGGTTCTATTATACCGCACGAGCATTAAGCAATCGCAAAAAAAGGGTAAAGAAAGGGTAAAGTTTTGTTCAGAAAAGGGTAAAGCAATGCCGGCAGCATCCGCCGCCGGCTTTACGCGCCTGCTGTGTCAGAGGAATCTGCGCATTGCCTTGCCGAGGTGCTCTTCCTCGGTGATCAGCCGCTTGGAGATGTCCTTGGACTTCTCGTCCGCCGCCGCGTACTGGTTCAGATAACGTGCGAGCGACTTCACGCCCATGTGACAGCCCTCGGTGATAAAATCCGCAACGGCTGCATCGGAATCCTCCACTGCAAGCGTGATATTGGTCTTGAACCATTCCATGCCCTTTGCCATTGCTGCCGGCTCTTTGCCGTCATCATGG
>CALGTT010000183.1 GCA_937901485.1 uncultured Ruminococcus sp. | reverse complement strand
CCTCACGCTTTGCCTTTTCCACCATTTCCTCAATGCGGCTCGGATGGATTCTGCCGTCGGAGATCAGACGCTCCAGCGCGATTCTTGCGATCTCGCGGCGTACCTGATCGAAACAGGAAAGCGTGATTGCTTCGGGAGTGTCGTCAATGATCAGGTCAACACCGGTCAGCGTTTCAAGCGTACGGATATTGCGTCCCTCTCTGCCGATGATGCGTCCCTTCATTTCATCGTTGGGCAGTGCCACAACGGAAACTGCTGCCTCGGATACCTGATCCGCTGCACATTTTGCGATTGCAAGGGAAACATAGCTGCGTGCCTTTTCCTCGCAATCCTCCTTGATCTGCTGTTCATAGGCTGCGATCTTCACTGCCTTGTCATGCACCAGATCTTCTTCAAGTGTCTGGAGAATGTACTCCTTTGCCTGCTCACGCGTCAGCTCGGAAATGCGCTCCAGTGTGTCCATCTGTACCTTCTTGAGGGCTTCCGCTTCTTCCTTCAGCGTGTCCGCAGCCTTCAGCTTTTCCTGAAGTGCTTCCTCTTTCTGTTCGAGGGTGTCGAGCTTCTTGTCGAGCGTTTCTTCCTTCTGATGGATTCTGCGCTCCTGCTTTGTGACCTCACTGCGGCGGTCACGGATTTCTTTTTCCGCATCGGAACGAAGCTTGTGGATCTCGTCCTTGGCTTCCACAAGAGCTTCTTTCTTTTTGTTCTCTGCCTTTTTGCTGGCATCCTCCAGCATACGCTGGGCATCTGCGATCCTGCGCTCTGCTTCGGCTACCTTTTCACGGGCTTCCTGCTCCGCAGAACCAAGCACTGCTTCGGCTTCCTGCTTGCGGTGCTCAATGCCTTTCTGGAATGCCTGATCCGCTGTGAGCTTGCGCACGATGAAGATCGCTGCGACAGCTGCCACAAGAAGAACAGCCAGCAAGATGATGATGATTGTGTCCATGTTGTGCATTACCTCCTTAATTTGTAAAGTTATATTGATTTCAAGTAAACTTTACGCAGGCGGTAAATGCCGCTTTCTTTATTCATTTTTTCAAACTTATGATGATTCGTGCCGTTCGTCAATGAAACATGCAGAAGACGGGGAGCACGCGCTCCCATGAGGTTATTCGCTATAGTCCACCGCAGATGTCTGCGGAATCAAAAAAAGTAAATGATATAAAGTAACGAACTGCCGCCGGCAGCTCTAAGCCGCAATTACTGCTGCGTGATCCAGAAGCGGACAAGACCTCCGCCGCTGAATGCAAACTCCGGTTCGACGTTCACGCTTGCCGGGCGTTTACCAAGAACACATCCCGCACCGCAGACCGCCTGCCATGCCGATGGGTTCTGATTTATCATACAACATTATTATAATTGTAAACTTTTTTGCACGTTTTGTCAAGGGGGAATCCGCATTTTTTTTACCGTTTTGTAAAATAATATTTCAAAGCTGTTTTTTTCTGCGCCGCTTTCCCCTCCGTCAGCACCGATCTGTACATGCACCGAAAACACCTGAATTCTGTCAGCGGACATTTTTCACGTCAAAATCCACATCCGGACACGAAAAACGGCGTGGATTTCCGTATAATTCTACAAACTGCAACAGCAATTTTATGGAAATACTTGCAAAAACGGCGCAGTTCGGGTATAATATAAGCATCGGAAATACGAACAATCGCAAAGGAGAAGATTACAATGGAACTGACCGCACTTGACAAGGCACAGCTCAATGCCTTTTATGAGGAATGCAAGGCAGCCTATGCTGCATATCAGGCACAGGATCTCAAGCTCGACATGTCCCGCGGCAAGCCCGCACCGGCACAGCTCGACCTGAGCGCAGGTCTGCTCGATGCCATCAGCAGCGACGAGATGCAGGGCGAGGCAGGCGATTACCGCAACTACGGTCTGCTCGACGGCATTCCGGAGGCAAAGAAACTCTTTGCACCCATGCTCGGCGTGGAGGAGGACGAAATGTTCATCTTCGGCAACGCAAGCTTACAGGCAATGTACCTGAGCATCAGCTACGCCTATTCCCACGGTCTGATGGGCAATACCCCGTGGAGCAAGCTCGAAAAGGTCAAGTTCCTCTGCCCCGTTCCGGGCTATGACAGACATTTCAAGATCACCGAATTCTTCGGCGCGGAGATGATCAACATCCCCATGAACGAGGACGGCCCCGATATGGATCTGGTGGAAAAGCTCGTCGCTGAGGATGATGCTGTCAAGGGCATCTGGTGCGTACCGCAGTATGCAAACCCGACCGGCATCAGCTACAGTGATGAGGTCGTGCGCCGTATGGCTGCGCTCAAGCCCGCTGCACCGGATTTCCGCGTGTTCTGGGATAACGCGTACTGCATCCATCACCTGTGCGATAACCCCAAGACCATTCTGCCGATCCTTGCGGAGGCAAAGAAGGCAGGCAATGCCGATATGGTCTACCTGTTCGCTTCCACTGCAAAGGTGACCTTTGCAGGCGCGGGCGTGGCAGTAATGGCGGCAAGCAAGGCAAACCTTGCAGACCTCTCCAAGGCTCTGAACGTGTTCACCATCAGCTTTGACAAGATCAACCAGATGCGCCATGTGAAGTATTTTGACGGCAAGTTCGAAAACGTGCTCGCACACATGGAAAAGCACCGCGCACTCATCCAGCCCAAGTTCGAGGTCGTGCTGAATACCCTCGACAAGGAGCTTAAGCCCCTCGGCATCGGCAATTGGGTGACACCGCAGGGCGGCTATTTCGTGTCCTTTGACGCACCGAAGGGCTGCGCAAAGCGCATTGTACAGCTTTGCAAGGAGGCAGGCGTTGTGCTCACAGGTGCAGGCGCGACCTTCCCCTACGGCATTGATCCGGAGGATCGTAACATCCGCATTGCACCGACCTATCCGGATGTGAAAGAGCTTCAGACGGCAATGGATCTGTTCGTGCTCTGCGCAAAAATAGCAGCAGCGGAAAAACTGCTTGAAGCATAAAAACAGAGCCGCCGGCATGAGCCGGCGGCTTTTCGTCTTATTTGATCTCTGTAATGTCCGATTCGTTCTCCTCGGAAATCACAAGCTCGTCCTCTACCACAAAATCATCCACACCAATGAAATCCGCAATGCGGTCGATCCGCTCACTGCCGGCAATGTAGCCCTTCTTGCTGACGAGGACCGGAACCGTCCGCAGCATACAGGAAAGGTCAAACAGCAGCGAGATGCGTTCCACATACTCCGCGTCGTATTTCGCCTTTTCCAGATCCGTCAGGCTGTTTCTGCCGTTGATCTGCGCCCAGCCCGTCAGACCGGGACGGAAAGAATCCAGTCCGGCTTCGTGACGCGCATTCAGAAGAACTGTCTCGTTTTCAATGACAGGGCGCGGACCTACCCAGCTCATATCTCCCTTGAGGATGTTGATGATCTGCGGCAGCTCGTCAAGGCTGGTGTTGCGCAGCCACTTGCCGAAGGGCATCACATAATTGTCATAATCCTGCTGTGTCATGCAGCGGTTCGGAAGGTGACGCGGTGTATCCGACCACATGGTGCGGAATTTCAGGATCTTGAATCTCTTACCGTTCCTGCCGATCCTCGTCTGCTTGAAGATGATCTTTCCTTTCGGATCCTTCACCTTGATGATCAGTCCGATCACCGCCATTGGCACAAGCAATAGTACGATCGCGATGATACAAAACAGAATATCTACCACTCGCTTCACATGTTGTGCGTACATATTCTTCCCCCTGCTCCTGTGGTTTTTCAGTCCTGGTTTAGGTTCGTTTTTGCATACTATCTTTATTATACAACATTTTTCGATAAGATACAATATGCCGAAATCACAAAAGTAAAACATTCTCTTAACAGAAATTATACAGGATATACAATTTTCCAATCTGTATACCAGCCCTATTTTCACGGTATATCCCCCATAAATCCCAATCAATCGCGATGATTCCGCCTGCGCAAAGTATCAGCACAGCTCCGCCCCCGCAATTGCCGCACCTTTTACATTCCCCCTTCTTTCCCAATAGCCATGACGCTCTGCGCAGCAAGCGTCATGCGGTTCAGAAGCCTTTCTCGCGAAACAGAAACTTCCCCTAAAAGTTCGCTCCCAAACGCGTCTGCCAGCGCGGGCTCCGCGCACGCGCGCGCACAAGAAAGCCCTGCTGGGGAGCAGGGCTTCTTGCCATGATATAGGGATTATAGGGATTATATAATTAACGCTGGGGAACGTTAATTACCATTGTCTATCGTTCCTCTCTCCGGAACAATTATAGTATACCCCTCCAATGTGACAAATAGATGTAAACCGCTTGAAATTTCCTATATAACTTTGTGAAAGTATGCGTTTTCTGCGTCAGGATAGCAAAATCCCCTCACTCGGGTGAGGGGATCTTACCATGATATAGGGATTATTGGGGATTTATTATAACGTTGGGGTAAAAACGTTATAATCAAATTTTAGGTGGTTCGCGCTCTACTTGCTTACCACAATGTTATTATACAACATCTATGTGATGATTTCATGTAAGAAAAATGAATAAATTGTGAATTTTTCTTTTTCGCACATTCTCTGTTACAGATCCGGACTGCGCAGGATGAACCAGAATACAGAACCTTCTCCAAGCTTACTGTGCACACCGTAGTGGAACTCGTGCATTTTGAGGATGGCTTTGACAATGGAAAGCCCCAGCCCCGTGCCGACAACCTCGCGCTTGTGATTCTCGCTTCGGTAGTATTTGTCGAAAATGCGCTGGATCTTGTCCTCCTCAATGCCCTTGCCCGTGTCCTGTACCTCCACGCGTACCCCCTCCGGTGTGTTGATCTGACGGACATAGACCATCTTGTCCTCACCGGTGTAGTTGATGGCGTTGTTGATGAGATTGCAGATCACACGCTCGATCTGTGACGGATCACATGTCACCTGCACCGGTTCATCCGGCGTGAACCGGATGTGATAGCCCATCTTCTCCGATACGCCCTTGTAGCGTGCAATGATGTCCTCCAGCCGCGCTGTGATGTCAAAGGTCTGCATCTCCGGCTTCAGACTGCCGTTTTCCAGCTTGGACAGATCAAGAATGTCATTGACCAGCATCGTCAGACGATCGGTTTCCTCTATGATGACCTGCAAGTGCGCGTTTCTCTTGACCGGATTGTCTCCGGACAGATCACGGATCATCTCTGCATATGCCTTGAGCATCGTCAGCGGCGTGCGCAGATCATGGGATACGTTCGCAATCAGATCGCGCTGCATACTGTCCACGCGCGAGAGCTGCTGCTCCGCATAGGTCAGCGTCCGCGCCAGCTCGTCCGCCTCCAGATAACTGCCGCCCTCGAATTTCGTGTTGAAATCCCCGTGCGCCAGCCGGTGCGCGGAATGTGTGATACGCACGATCGGGACAGACAGCCAGCTCGACAGATAAAAGGCAATGATCACACCGATGATCAGCAAAAGCACTGTGATGAGCATCAGCAGACGCTTGATGATGCTGATGGCAGAACCGACCGGTTCAAGCGGCGTGTTCAGAAACAGATAGCCGTGCACTTCGTTCCGGTCACGCAGAATACAGCCAAGCACCAGCGTTTCCTGCCCGATGCGCTCGTTGTAAACGTTCATACCGATCACACCGTCCGCGTCATTCTGCAGCTTCATCAGCAGGGCATTCATATAATTGTGCGGGCCGTGCAAAAGACATTTGTCGTTCAGTACATCACATTCATACAGCGGCCGCTGCCGCGCGTCCAGTACCTCCACACAGATCTGGTTGCTGACGGAAGCACTCGTCAGATACTGCTCAAAATTGTCCTCACCGTAGGCATCTATCAGGGAAATGGCGATCTTCTGCGTATCGCGGATCTTGGAGGTGTAGTAAAAGCTTTCCAGCAGCACGACCTCAAAGAACCAGAGCAGCGAGAATACAATGACAGTAAAGAGAATGAACGCCAGACACAGCCGTGCACGCAGGCTGATGAGCTTCTTTTTGCCGCCGTGCTCAGTTGACATCGGCTTCAAACTTGTAGCCCATACCGCGCAGTGTTACAATGAACTTGCGGTACTCGCCGAGACTGTTGCGGAGCATCTTGATGTGGGTATCAACCGTGCGGTCGTCGCCGAAGAAATCATAGCCCCAGACCGCTTCAAGCAGCTTGTCACGCGTCAGCGCAAGGTTGATGTTGCGCACGAGATAGAACAGCAGGTCGTATTCCTTCGGTGTCATGGATGCCTTCTGTCCGTTGACATAGACCTCCCTGCCGGCAAGGTCGATCTCCAGCCCCTCGAATTTCAGACGGTCGCGGGATGCCGGTGATTCCGACCTGCCGCGCTTGAGCACCGCCTTGACACGCGCCATCAGCTCCTTGGGGGAGAAGGGCTTGACCACATAGTCATCCACGCCGATCTCAAAACCAAACAGCTTGTCATACTCCTCACCGCGTGCGGAAAGCATGATAATGGGGGTGTTCCTGTGCTTGCGGATCTCCTTGCTTGCCGAATAGCCGTCAAGCTTGGGCATCATGACATCCATAATAATGATGTCATAGTCGTTCTGGCGGCACTTCTCCACGGCGATCATGCCGTTTTCAGCTTCGTCCACCTCATATTCCTCAAATTCCGCATATTCTCTGACAACTGCGCGGATGTTCACTTCATCATCTACGATCAGCAGCTTGCTCATGTTGGCACATCCTTTCAATCTTTTTTTCTTATTATACCAGATTTTACTTCATCATACAATAGTTTCGTGAAGATTTCGTGAAAGGTCTGCCAAAATTGGTTGTATATTCTGAAAAAATGCACTATTTGAACTGCTGACGGACAAGCTGCTCTAAAAACAGCTCTGCTTTACCCTTGTTTTTCTCGGAAAGCTTCCGGTAAAGACGCAGAATATTCTGTTCCTCAGGGGATGGACTGTCCGTTCCCATTTGCTTGCAGTTCGTCCTGCCTGCAATATAATCAATGCTCACACGATAAAAATCTGCCAATGCCACAGCAAAATCCAATGGAACAGTGTGCTTTCCCTGTTCATAGTTGGTGTACGTCGTCTTGTGCATCTGTAACCGTGCTACAAGCTCCTTCTGTGTCAGATCCATGTCCTCCCGCAAATCCCTGATCCTCTGATAAAATTTCATAGCGATCAGCTTCCTTTCCGTAGTATCATAAAAATTATAACATATTTGATGTTTTAATTCACGCAGAATACTTTAAAAAATGTATAAATATTGTGCGAAATACAATTTTCATTGTATCCTTAAAAAACAGAACGCTTTCATCGTATATACTGCACAAATCTGCACACACTATTCGTAAAACCGAAAGGAGCGATGGTATGAAGATCATCAGAGTAACCGGCAGACAGATCATAGATTCGAGGGGCAATCCCACAGTGGAGGCGGAGGTGCTGCTTGCGGACGGCACACTCGGACGCGGTGCATCTCCCAGCGGCGCATCCACGGGAGTCTACGAGGCACTCGAACTGCGTGACGGGGACAAGTCCCGCTACGGCGGCAAAGGTGTCAGCAAGGCGGTCAAGGCGGTGAACACCGACATTGCCAAAGTCCTCTGCGGCATGGATGCGGACGATATCTATGCCGTTGACGCGGCAATGATTCAGGCGGACGGCACAAAGGACAAGTCGAAATTCGGCGCGAATGCGATCCTTGCCGTATCCATTGCCTGTGTGCAGGCAGCGGCGGCATCCCACGGAATGCCCCTGTACCGCTGGCTGGGCGGAGTCAGCGGCAGGGTAATGCCCATTCCGATGATGAACATTCTCAACGGCGGCGCACATGCGGCAAACAACATGGATGTGCAGGAGTTCATGATCATGCCCGTGGGGGCGTGCTGTTTTTCGGAGGGGCTGCGCTGGTGCACGGAGGTATTCCACAGCCTTGCGGTGATCCTGAAGGAGCGCGGACTTTCCACATCCGTAGGGGATGAGGGCGGCTTTGCGCCGGATCTGGAAAGTGACGAAACGGCGATCCGGCTCATTCTGGAAGCAGTGGAGCGTGCGGGCTACAAGGCAGGCGAGCAGTTCCGGCTTGCACTGGATGCGGCATCGAGCGAGTGGAAGAAGGACAAGAAGTCCGATCTGTACGTCATGCCGAAAAGCGGCAGGCAGTTCACCACGGACGCGCTGATCGCGCACTGGGAGGAGCTTGCAGAGAAGTACCCGATCATTTCCATTGAGGACGCACTGGATGAGGAGGACTGGGCAGGCTGGCAGAAGCTGACGGCAAAGCTTGGCGGTAAGGTGCAGCTTGTGGGGGATGATCTTTTTGTGACGAACACAGAACGTCTGGAACGCGGCATCAAGGAGAAGGCAGGCAACGCGATCCTCATCAAGCTCAACCAGATCGGCAGCGTATCGGAAACGCTCGATGCCATCCGCATGGCAAGGCGTGCCGGTTTTGCGACGGTCATTTCACACCGTTCGGGAGAAACGGAGGACACGACCATTGCCGACCTTGCAGTTGCGCTCAACGCCGGACAGATCAAGACCGGTGCGCCATGCAGAACGGAGCGCGTGGCGAAGTACAACAGGCTGCTGAGGATCGAGGAGAATGTCATGGGGAACGGGTGCTGATCAATGCGAAAAGACTGCTGTATGTTGTCATACGGCAGTCTCGTTCTGTTGAAAAAGCGGGACTCGGGGGCAATTCTGTTTTGCTAACCCTAAGAAAAGAAGACTCTTTCAACAAGAAAGGACGGCGCATTTTCGCACCGTCCTTTCGGATTATTGCAGACCAAAGCTGATGGACAGCGCATTATCGACCTGATGCATAGCAGAATTGTCGAGCGCACCCATTTTGTCCTTGAGTCGTTTTTTATCAATGGTACGGATCTGCTCCAGCAGGACGATGCTGTCTTTCTGCAAGCCGCAGGAGGCGGCATTGAGAGAGATATGCGTCGGCAGTTTGGCTTTATCGAGCCGGCTGGTAATGGCAGCCGCAATAACGGTCGGACTGTGGCGGTTGCCGACATCATTCTGTACAATAAGTACCGGACGGATACCGCCTTGTTCAGAGCCGACAACAGGGCTAAGATCCGCATAATAGATTTCGCCTCGTTTCACTGACATACGAACACTCCTTTGCATTCAGGGGCATCTGATCCCCGTTGACTGTTTTACTTCTTGGTTTTAGTATGACCGTGCACATGGGATTTAATCGGTTTGTGCAGATGTTTTTTCTTCCAGTTATAGTTTATGCTGTGCAGCGGAAAAGGTGAGTCCGATTTTTCTCTTGCTTCATCCCTTGACAAAAGTGCAGAAATATGGTATACTTATGCATAGTCGAATGGGGTATAGCCAAGCGGTAAGGCAACGGACTTTGACTCCGTCATTCGCTGGTTCAAATCCAGCTACTCCAACCAGCGCGGAGCCCGCGCTGGCAGACGCGTTTGTAACGTGTTCTGTCAGCGGCGGGTTCTTGTTTCGCGAGCAAGGTTTCTGAACCGCAATGTGCCTTTGCCTGTGGCAAGCGGCACAAAGCTTATGGAAAGTATAAAGTATGTGGGCGCGACAGCCGCGCTGTTGAGCGCGTTTGGGAGCGAAGCAGTGACGGTGGTTTGCTGTTTCGCGAGCAAGGTTTCTGATGGGTATAAAGCGCGGACGCTTTCGGGCAGACGAGGAATGACGGGATGGCGGGGCTGTCTGCACGGTGCATGATAAAATATGTAGAGAGCTTTCGGGTGGGACGAAAGCTCTTTTTATTGGCATTCTCCTCCTTTCAGCAGAATGCCCGATATCAGCCTTTCAGGCAGAAATCCGTGTAGTCAAAGTAGAAGCGCAGGTGCTTGCGGATGCGCTGTTTGGCGCGGTCGAGCGTCCGCGAAATGGTGGACTTGTTCACACCAAGCTCCTGTGCGATCTCCGGTTCGGTCTTTCCCTGATAGTAGTAGTGCAGCAGGATCTCCCTCTGGCGGTCGGTCAGATCCTGCTCCAATATATCACGCAATGCACGCTGTGCAAGCTCCAGATGGTGTTCATTGGTGTTCGGTTCTCCGAGGATCTCCTGAACAAAGTACCGGTTGAATTCTAAGGCATGGTCTGTGACGCGGTACGCCATTTAGCATCCCGCTTTCCAGCTGCGTGCCTGCATCTGTTCGATGTCATGCAGCAGCTCCACGCGCTCTGCCATCAGCAGGTTGCGGCGCAGCAGAAGCATGTCCCGTTCCTGATTGCCCAGACAATCGTCCTCGCGCAGTGCCTTGTTCAGCTGCATGATCCTGCCCTGAAGCCGTGTCGCGCTCCATTCGTACTCTTTCACTAAATTCTGCATGAAAATCGCCTCCTCATACGATTTGAAACATATGTTCGGTTTTGATGTGTAAAGAAAGGAAATCGCTAAAGGTTTAGTGATTTCCGGCTAAAAACATTGCTCCGATGCATTGGTGGCTGGCGGCGTATGCATATAGAACAAATGTTCTTGTTATTATTCTACAACAAAATGACCAATTTGTCAAGGGGGTTAAAGAAAAAAGATGCACAAAAATCATCCTTTATTTTTGAGCAATTATCTGAAAAACTATGCCGGAAGCGGCGCACTCCGCGCACACATGCCGGGGCACAAGGGACGCGCTCTGCCGGAATGCGGTCTGCCTGCGGACGCGTATGCGTGGGACATTACGGAGATCGCGGGTGCGGACAGTTTATTTGAAGCGGACGGCATCCTGCGCCGTTCAGAGGAGCGCACGGCGGCGGTGTACGGGAGTCCTGCCTGCTGCTGGAGCGCGGGCGGCTCGACGCTCTGCATTCAGGCGATGCTGGCGCGGATGCGTGCGCAGGGGCGCGTGGTGGTCGCGGCACGGACGGTGCACCGTGCATTCCTCAACGCCTGCATCCTGCTGGGGCTGGAGGTGCGCTGGGTATTTCCGCGCAGCGGCGGCATCATTTCGGGGGAATACGCGCCAGAGGATTTCGCCGAAGCCATCCGGCAGGTACGGCGGACGGGGGCGCAGGCGTGTGTATATGTGACCTCGCCCGATTATCTGGGCAATCAGCAGGACATCACGGAGCTTGCAAGGCTCTGTCACGCGCAGGACGCGCCGCTTCTGGTGGACAATGCGCACGGTGCGCATCTGCCGTTCCTGCCGGAAAACCGCCATCCGATGGCACTGGGGGCGGACTACTGCTGTGATTCCGCGCACAAGCTTCTGCCCGCGCTGACAGGTGCAGCGATTCTGCACTGCCGCAGACCGGAGGAAGTACCGCTTCTGAAAAGCGACATGCAGATGTTCGGCTCGACAAGCCCCTCCTATCTTATCATGCAGTCGCTGGAGAGCTGCACGGCGTATCTGGAAACGCGCGGACGTGAGGAGATCCCGCGCTGTGCGCAACGCGCGGACGCTCTGCGGCAGGAGCTTTCGGGGAAATACCGCTTCATCGGCACAGAACCTTTGCATCTGACGATCGCCGTGGACGGGCACGATCTTGCGGCACAGCTGCGTGCGCTGGGCGTGGAATGCGAATATGAGGACGCAGGCTTTCTGGTGCTTCTGCTTTCGCCCGTGATGACGGAGGCAGAATTCGCGCAGCTTTCGCGTGCACTGCGGCAGTGCACACCCAAGCCGCCGCGCCCCGTGCCCGTTCTGCCGCCGCCGATGTCTGCGGCGTGTGACATGCGCACAGCGGCACTGTCCGCATGGGAGCGCGTGCCGCTTGCACGGGCAGAGGGGCGCATCTGCGGGCCTGTACAAGTCCCCTGTCCGCCGGCAGTTCCGATCGCCGTCAGCGGCGAGGTGCTGACGCGTGAATGGCTTGACCTGATGGGGGAATACGGGCTGGAAACGGCTGCGTGCATGGTGGAAAAGGGGTAAGAAAAAGAGGACGGTGCGGTATGGCATCGTCCTCTCTGTTTGTCGAAAAGCGATCGGCGATCGCGCCGCAGGCGGCTGAAAAGTTTTCGGTCCAGCCTTTTTCAAAAGGCTGGCAGGGGTCAAGGGGACGGAGTCCCCTTGTCGCTCACCGCAGTGAGCGAAATCTCCTAAAAGCCGTCGCTTTTTTCAGGGGTGAATCAAAAAAACAGTCCGGTGGACTGTTTTTTTGAGAGGGGGAGTTTTTTGCAAAAAACTCCCCTTACTTTTCGGTTTTATTTGCTTTCCTTTCTGCGAACGCAGAAACAAAAAAGACTTTTCAATAATCCCTTCCCCCTATTACCCCGTCACCACATACAGCGTATCCGGATCGGGTTCTTCCAATGCCTCAAATGCGCTCTGCGTGATCGAAACAACGGGCTTTACACCCGTCATGCGCGTTTCCAGATCTGCCACGCGTGTTTCAAGCTCCGTCACCTTTGCATCCAGATGTGTGACCGTCTGGCTGAGAGCAGCCAGTGCCGCGTCATAGTCCGGAATGCTTTCCGCAAACTCTGCCTGCGCCTGCTCGATCATTTCGATCGCGTCATTGGCAGCTGCCCTGACCTCCAGCAGAAATTCTGTGTAGCTCTGACTGTCCAGAATCCCCTCGCTTTCCGGAAGTGCACGCACCTGCACGGGCGGCAGCTGGTAGCGGATCACCGCTTCGGGGGCTTCCACCGACGGCTCTGCATCTGCGGCATACAGACAGCCGTACAGATCCAGCGAAAGCCTGCCAGCCTCCGCGGTAAAGCTGCCGCCGATCTTCCAGCAGAGGCGCAGTACCTCGTCCTGTACCTCCATTGTCAGCTCCGTCTGCGTTTCTCCGTGGGACTCCGTTACACCGCGCATGAAAAATGTGAATTCTGCCAGATCGTAGCCATTGTAAAAGCGTCCGACCTCGAACACCACGCTGTCCGCAAGCACTTCTTCCTGTGAAAGCAGGTCATTGATCGGCAGTGTATCAATGTATTTCCCGATGGCTTTCAGTACCATAATTCTGCTCCTTTCCATTTTGCAAAATGAAGTCAGCGGTCTCCCGCTGTAAAAGGGACAGATACAAGAAAAAGTTGCACGTTTTTGTGCAACCATTCCCAAAAAATCGGAGCCGCACAGTTTTGTGCGGCTCCACCCTCTTTATGAATTCCCGTATTTGTTGTACATGCTGATATTTTCGCTGGTCGTC
>CALGTT010000182.1 GCA_937901485.1 uncultured Ruminococcus sp. | reverse complement strand
GTCCTTTTTCGGGTGGCAGCGGAACGGAAGCTGATCCGTATCAGATTTCGACGGCATATGATTTGAGATTGCTTTCGGAGTTGGTAAACGATGGTGATACTACGGATGCATACAGATCGTGTTACTATATTCAGACTGAGGATATTAATTTGAATGATGAGCCTTTTACACCTGTTGCTGCCCAGGTAGATGCGGATACAAAGTATAACTTCACTGGCTATTACAACGGAAATTATAAAGATATTTATGGTCTGCACGTAGAGAGTAGCTATGCATATGTAGGTTTATTTGGTAGACTTACCGGAGGAGCTGTTGAGAATCTTTCTGTAGAAGGAATAATTACGGCACCTAAAGTCGGACATTGTGGAGGATTGATTGGAGAAATTGCAAATACAGCAGCGGTTAGAAACTGTTCATTCAATGGTGAGATAGAAGGTGCCTATTCCGTTGGAGGTATCGTAGGATATATCTGGGTTGGCGGTATTGTTGAAAATTGCTATTTTAATGGTAATTTATCAAGTAATAATGAGACAGGTGGTTGCGGCGGCATTGTAGGTGCAATTAGTAATGGGAATAAGAATGATGCAGCTGCGTCTGGAAGTGTTACTATTCAGAATTGCTATTCTGTGGGAGCAATGTCTGCTGCAAGCGATGAATATGATGGTGGTATAGTTGGTAAGATTTTTGTTTATGGCGAAAAATGCACACAATATATTTCAAACAATTTCTATCTTCATACTATGGTGGACACAGGAATCAATGGTGATGTTACAACAGGATGTAGCAAATTAAGTGCCGATCTCCTCAAGAGTGCAGCAGAACTTCTTGGTAGTCCCTTTGTAGATAACAACGAAACAGACGGTTTCAATGATGGTTATCCTATCTTTGAATGGCAAAGTACCCCATATCAGTTTAAGGGCAGCGGTACAGCAGAAGATCCGTATCAGATTTCAAACAAGGATGAACTAAAGAAAATGCGTGACCTGGTGAATAGTAACTATTTTGGAAGTCAATACAACCATCTGTACTATGTACAGACTGCAGATATTGATCTTGAAAACGAGCTTTGGGAACCGATTGGAACACGCATGAAAGACGGAGTGGATGGATCCAAACCTCTGTTTTATGGTAATTACAACGGTCAGTATCATAAAATCACTAATCTTAATGTGAATAAAACAGGTGGAGATAGGTATGCTGGTTTATTTGGATCCTTCCACTCAAGTGAAGGAAAGTTTATTGAAAATCTGATTGTTTATGGTAATGTTACTAGTGATAGTGGGGCTGTAGGAGGTATTGTTGGTGAAGTTGTTAATGGAGGCGGTACAATCAGAAATTGTGCTTTTATTGGCGAGGTAAAGGGATCTTGGGTCGTAGGCGGTATTGCAGGCGTTATTTGGCAAAACGGAACAATTGAAAATTGTTATCATAATGGTGATGTGTTTGCATCAGGTAATGATGCGGGCGGTATTGTAGGTCAGATTCTGGTTGGTGACCATGTTAAGGGGGTCGCTAATGTAAAGAACTGCTATCATGTTGGCAGTGTTACTGGCACATCAGAACGTACTGGGGAGATTGTTGGTTATATGCAGGATAATGAGAAAGTATATGGCGAAATTCACGTTGGTAACTGCTATTATGTAAAGGGCGATGATTTAGTTGGATACAATGGCATCTTTGACTCATGTGAAGTAATAGGCTTGACATCGAATCTTATGAAACGCATTGCTACAGATCTTGGTGCCCCTTTCATAACTAGTCCAAGTGATGACATGAATGATGGTTATCCAGTCTTTCCTTGGCAGCTCGACACATGGGGCAAGGGGGATATCAATCTTGATGGACAAGTTAGCGTTGCTGATGCAGTGTATCTGCAAGGATATTTATTTGGAAGATATAGTTTGAATGAAATGGAGTGGCAGGCTGCAAATCTTATTCCCGATGATCGCGTTGATGCATTTGATATGGTATTCATAAAGCGAGTTTTGATTCAGAAATAATTTTTAGGTAATGAATGCTTTTACATGCGGGAGCTTATTTTTGATTGTGTCGACATAGTTGCTTTCAGAGATTCGATTTGAAGAGGATTGACCCCCTCAACAAAATATGCTATACTATACAACAATAGCGTTGTATTTTGAGACTTTCAAGATCGGTTTTGAGCGTACCCTTACCATACCCTTAAACCGTGAATTCGGGTATGTTTATATGGAAAATATTGGTAAAAGCCGAAGAAAATACCCTTAAATATGGGTGCGAACACTCGATTTTTCACGAAAAATAGCCATTATACGATTCTCATTCAACACACACTCAATCTCATCATAGGAATATCCCATCTCCACCAGCTCCAGCACCTCATCCTCCGTCACGCCGAAACAGTGGCACATCAGAAGCAAGGTTTCCAATGCCTCGTCCGGCTCACTCTCGTCTTCCCAAGGGCAGTAGCGAAAGAATGGATCATAGAACATGGTCTGAAACGTATCACCGTAGAGGTTGCCCCGTGCATCAATCTTCAAGATATCCCCATTCTTCACATCCAGCACCTCATAATCGAAGCGAATCAAACCGCAAGCCTTGAGTGCCTTCTCCATAATGCTCTGTGTGGACGCATAGACATACAGCCCAATTAAGGGAAAATGAATCAGATACAGCGGACTCGAACCCTTCACAAAATACAGCGAATTTTCGACATCGAGCAGGGTGAATGTGAAATTTCCGGAAACATCCTCCGCCATCTGTGCCAATGATTCAAATGAAAGATCGCCGTTCTGTTCAATCAGCTGAACCCCAATATAGCTGTCCGTCTCAATCTTTGTAGCGGGCAGCTTCTTCGTCCTCCGCAGCTCCCGATCGTTGTACAGCACGCCATTATGAGCAAAGGCAAACTCCTGTCCGGCAAACCCATGAAACGGATGATTGTTGAAATTCTTGCTCTGGTTCCCCTGCGTTGTCAGTCGGGTGTGTCCCATGAGAGCCACAGTCCCAGCCGGAACACGAAATTTCATCTTGTGAGCAGGCTTCGGACGTTTGTAGATTGTGATTTTCCCGTCACGGACATAGGAGATGCCCGAAGCATCCGTTCCACGTTCCTCTGCCGCATTCGCCAGAGCCTGCGTCAGTTTTTGCAGGACTTTCGGCGAAATCTTGCCATGATAATCCAGCCAGCCAAATAATGCACACATATCACATATCCTCCTCTGTTGTAATTTCCTCGTTGATGTAAAGCCGCCGTTCCTTCAGATACTGAATGAGTTCCGGCTCTGCGATGGTTGCCACAAAGTCCGACCATGACAGCTCCTGCAATTCAACATCGGACAAAGAAAACGCCACATCACAGATGTGGTTGACCATCTGCAATGTGGCGAGCAGGGTATTCAGTTTGAGTGTGCCTCGGAACATCCGGAATTCGATCGTGTGATGGTTGCAGAGGTTAACAGCGGAATATCGACCATATCTCTCCTTTGCCTTGTCCAGAAGCTTCTTCGGGGACGATTCATAGCCGTAACGAGCAGCCCAGCGGTTCATGGCAGATTCGGAACGGCGTGAAAATTTCAGCAGCTCATTCCAATGCTGTTCGACAAAATACAGGATTCTGGAAATGGTTGCTTCTTGATTATCCGCTGAATCACCGAGACTGGAGCGATTGACATGGATATGTAAGCCACAGGTACTTGTCTGATGCGAGCGATACCCCAGTTTCACGCACTCATTCAGAACGTCCTCCCAGTAGTAGTTCATATGGTAATCCAGTGACATCGGGTGTGTCACGATCTCCATGCCATCGTTCAGGCTGCCATCCGACTTGATGTAAATGCAGTCGTCGCTTGTATTGCCAACTTCCAGAATGCTTTGTGCATTGTCCTCGTCCCGACCGCCGATGTCGATTTCCAGCTCCACGCCGAAAAATCTGCTTCCCTTTCCGTAAAAGATCGGCTCTGGCTTGTAGCCATAATCGTGAATACAGTTGTCCAGTTCGTTGAAACAGCGATAGCACAGGGTGTCATCCCCGTGTCCGTAGGAATCGTTGATGTGCATCACACAGTCGCAATTGTCGCATCTGGTGTAGTGATTTTCGTAACAGTGT
>CALGTT010000181.1 GCA_937901485.1 uncultured Ruminococcus sp. | reverse complement strand
CTTGATCAGCAGCGCAGCGACAACGGAGCTGTCCACACCGCCGGACAGTGCCAGCAGAACCTTCTTGTCACCAACCTGTGCACGAACCTCTGCAATCTGCTCCTCAATGAAAGCATTTGCAAGTTCCGGCGTGGTGATTCTTGCCATGGATTCCGGTCTTACATTACTCATATTCTACTCTCCTCCAGTGAATCACATCAGCGCACGGCGGAATGCCGTTGTTCTGACGGGGAATATTTGATGTGCAAAGCAGCATTTTACGCGTTTTGCATGTTACTATCATATCACAAAACGCGGTATTTTTCAATAGGTTTTCGTAATTTTGTGGACATGAAAAAAACTATTTTTCTGAACGCGGCTGGAATTGACATAATGTACAAATAAGGTGGGGATGCAGGGATTATTCAGGCTGTAGGAAAGGGTTTTTGGGAACCCCCCAAAAGCACCCTCCCCCTTGCATCCCATCAAGGAAGAATCGCCACCTCTCAATAGCGATGACGCTCTGCTTGCAAGCGTCATGCGGTACAGCGCACCCTCGTCGCGAGCAGTAAAGCCATCCTCACCGCTGTACTCCCCCACGCGATGTGCCAGCGCGGGCTCCGCGCCCGCAAAAAAGGGGCGAGTCTCTGTGGAAAAGACTCGCCTGAAAAATAATAAGGATGTAGGATTTATGATGGTTTTATTATACCACGCCTGCACCAAAAAGTCAATGGTTTTGTATAATTTTCAGCTTTTTATCTAAACTTTAGTTTGATAAATATGCACATTGCACAAATCATTTATCTTCCAGCTTGCGCAGTTCACGTTCCTCTTTGGTCACACGGCTCTTGCCCTCACGGAGGATCTCAACCTCGGAACGGTCAACATAATACGGTACATCGTCTTCCTTTTCGGGCTTGATGCGCAGCCGACCGGTAATCAGATTCGCATCCTCGACCTTGCCCCTGCCGTGGGAGGTCTTGACAAATGAGCCGATGCGGGGCGTGATCTTCTGTAATTCTTCATAGACCGACTGCTCGTGCTTCAGACAGCACATCAGTCTGCCGCATGTGCCGGAGATCTTCGTCGGATTCAGCGAAAGTCCCTGTTCCTTTGCCATCTTGATCGAAACCGGCTGGAAATCGCCCAGATAACCGCGGCAGCAGAATTCCCGTCCGCAGACACCCAAGCCGCCGAACATCTTCGCTTCATCACGCACACCGATCTGACGCAGCTCAATGCGCATCCGGAATACCGATGCCAGATCCTTGACCAGCTCGCGGAAATCCACACGGGATTCCGCCGTAAAATAGAACAAAAGCTTGCTGTTGTCAAAGGTGCAGGATACGTCCACAAGCTTCATTTTCAGCCCGCGTGCCTCGATTTTCTGCTCGCAGACCGCAAACGCACGCTTCTCCTTCTGCCGGCTCTGCTCCTGATTCCGGTAGTCCTCCTTCGTCATCACACGAATAACAGGCTTCAGCGGCGATACCACCGCCTGTTCCTCGATCCTGCGGTTGGCAATGGCAACTGTGCCGCATTCCAATCCGCGTGCCGTTTCCACAACGACCTGCGTTCCCAGCGGAAGCTGCAGACCATTCGGAGAAAAATAATATACCTTTCCGGAATTCTGAAAGCGTACACCTACAATTTCAATCATAGTTTATCCTTTCTGTAAAAACATCAGCAAAGCTGTCCGCCCAGTGCCGCCAGTGCAAGGCGGGGACTGACATTTGCCTGTAATGCGTCATAAGTCTCCTGCACCGCCCTGTGCAGTGCAATGGAACGATTCACGGAGATGACCTGCGACAACGCCTGCGCACTCTGCCGGTCACAGCCCGTCAGATGCTCCTGCGTGTATTTCAGCACCAGCGCGTCCCGAAGCTGCATGTCCAGAAGCTTCACAAATGCCGCCGCTGTCTGCCTGTCCTTTTCATATACCGCCAGTATCCGCAGAATATCATACGAACGCCGCCCCGCGATCGCCGCGGTCAGCTCCCCGATGTGCCCCGTGACCGCCTGCATTTCCTCGGAATGCAGCCACTCCAGACACCTGCCGATATTGCCGCCGCAAACCGATACCGCGCGCGCGGCATCCTCCGGCTTGCAGTCCGCCGCCAGCAGCGCGTCCCGACACGCCTCCGCCGTGCACGGACACACCGCAAGGTGCATCATGCGCGAAAGCATTGTTTCCAGAAACGCGTTCCGATGCTCCGCCGTAAAAAGCAGAAGCACATGGGAAGGCGGTTCTTCCGTCAGCTTGAGCAGCGTGTTCTGTGCGCGGATGTCCATGCTGTCGCAATCCGCAAAAATGTAAACCTTGCGCTCCCCGTCATTGGGCGCAACAATGGCATCCCGACAAATGCCGCGGACAGTCTCCACAGAAAAGCCCTGCTTCTTGCCGCTGTGTTCCACCCACAAAATGTCCGGATGGATGTCCTGCGCCGCTTTCCGACAGGAGGGACATGCCCCGCAGGGCTTCTCCTGCCCCGTGCAGAGCGCGGTCATGGCAAAGTACCGCGCAAGCGTCTTTTTGCCAAGTCCCTTTTCCCCGTGGATCAGACAAGCGTGGGGGATGTGTCCGCTGTGTGCCATCGTCCGGATCAGGTGCAGAGCCGCGTCATTTCCATAGATCTTCGGGATCATAATTTCTCAAAATGCTCCACATCCGTTACAAATACCGTCGCGCCGCCCACTTCAACCTCAACAGGGAACGAAACACCGGAATCAAACGGTACACTTGTCGGAACAAACTGCTTGCGGCGGTGGCTCTTCTGACGGATGATCTCAATGACCTCATCCACACGATGATTGTCCACACAGGTCAGAAATGTGGTGTTGCCCGCACTCAGAAAGCTGCCGGTGGAGGCAAGCTTTGTTGCAAAAAATCCGGCTTTCATCAGGGCTTTCGAAACTGCCTGACTGTCCTCGCCGTTTACAATGGCAAATACAAGTTTCATGTCAATTATCCCCTTTCAGGCTGCATATATACTATTATATCACAGCTTGCAGAAAATTGCAAGTTTTCAGTCCCATTTTTCAGAGAGAAACTACAGCAAAAAAGGACGGCGCAAAATTTGCACCGTCCTTTCAAAATTCTTTTCAATAGCTATGATTCTGCTTGCGCAACGCGCAAAAGAATCATGCGGTTCAG
>CALGTT010000180.1 GCA_937901485.1 uncultured Ruminococcus sp. | reverse complement strand
TACCGGAAATTCCGACATTCACAGCTCCGGTTCTGGAAGAAGTTCCGGAAGTACCGGAAGTTCCGACATTCACAGCTCCCGCTGTGGAAGAAGCTTTGGAAGTACCGGAAGTTCCGGCATTCACAGCTCCGGTTGTAGAAGAAGCTTTGGAAGTACCGGAAGTTCCGACATTCACAGCTCCCGCTGTGGAAGAAGTTCCGGAAGTACCGGTAATTCCGGCATTCACAGCTCCGGTTCAGGCAGAAGCTCCTGCTGTGCCGGAAATGCCCGCACCGCAGGCAGCACCCGCTGTGAATATGAATGCGCAGCCGTACATGCAGGCAATGCCGCAGATGCAGAATATGCAGAATATGCAGGCAATGCCGCAGTTCATGGGTTATGATGCACAGGGACAGCCGGTTTATGCACCGCCTGTACAGCCCTATGCACAGCCGCAGATGATGCCGCAGTTCATGGGTTACGATGTACAGGGACAGCCGGTCTATGCACCGCCCGTACAGCCCTATGCACAGCCGCAGATGGCAGCTCCGGTTCAGCCGGCAGAGCCTGTTCCCGCGCCTGCGCCGCAGCCCGCACCGCAGAAGAAGCCCCCGCTGATCTCCCCGATGACAACGAATGTCGTAGTAGAAGAAAAGCTCACGCTTCCTGAGGATACGGAGCGTCCGGCAGTTGAGCCGATGTCCTATGCAAGACAGCAGGTAAGATCGCAGGGTGTGCATGTTTCCAAGATCCAGCAGAAGAACGATCTGCCCGATTTTGTACGTTCCGCTGTTTCCAAGTCCGCTGCACCGCAGGGCAATATCTTCGACCAGCAGAATGCCAATGTTGCAGTAACGGATAATATTGAGGACATTCTCTCCATGATGGGCGAGGATACCTCCGGCTTCCAGAAGAAGACCAAGCAGACCAGCGAGGACGTTACGCTTGAATATCAGGAATACAAGCCCAGAACCAGAAAAGCTTCTGCTCCAAAGCCCGCAGCAGCTCCCCCGAAAAATGAGGAGCAGCGTCCGCTGACCAAGGAAGAACTGAAGCGTCAGAAGCGTCAGGAAAAGATCGACGCAAAATTCAAGAAGGATCTTGCCAAGAGAGGCTTCTAAGCCTTGTACGGAATCCCATGCCGCTTGGCGTGGGATTCTTTGCATTATCAAAATTCAATTAAAGGAGTACTCCCATGAGTGAAACAGAAAAGAACGAAATTCTGGATTCCCTGCGCAGTCAGATGACCGGCGAGCTGGTGAAGGATCTGGTATTTCTGGAAGCGAAGGCAGCTGAATATGCCAAGCAGGAAAACGGTGATGAGATCGCAAATGCCATTGCAGAAATGGCAATGTCCATGATGCCCCAGGATCATCTGGATTTTATGAAGCAGAAAATTTTCATCGGTGAACGCCGTCTGGACGCTGTGTATGCAGAAGCAAACGCCCTGATGCAGAAGGGACAGTATGACAAGGCAGTTGTGCTGACCGGACAGATCTATGACAAGATCCGCGAGGAATACGGAGAAACCGAGGATGCAAGAATTTTCAGCTTCCGCAATCTGCTTGAATCCAATCTCTATTACATCATGTACCACCCGACCAAGCGTCTGGAGAAAGCACCGTTTGATTTTGTCAGATATCTGATGGCACATGCATTCAATCTGGTAGAAACACGCCGCCCGTCCGAGGCGATCGAGGTACTGGAAACAGCGATCCGCTTCAATCCCGTCTGCCCCGATCCGCGCTTTGAGCTTGCGGAAATCTATAAGCTGATGCATGAGCATGACAAGCTCCTGACCGTCATCCGCGAAACAATTCCGGTCTGCGCTTCTCCCTATGCCCTCTCCCGCTGCTATGCAAATCTGGGCTACTACTGCGTGGATGTCAAGGAATTTGAAAAGGCTGTCTGCTTCTATTTCGAGAGCCTGATCTATACACAAACGCCTGCCATCCGTGCAGAGCTGGTACATGTGTCCCAGATGATGGGCAAGAAGATCGAGCCGCCCAAGCGTGTACAGGTGCTGGAGGCATTTGAATCTCTGGACATCCCGAACGGTCCGGATATGAACGTGCTGCAGGTCGCTAACGTACTGGGTGAACAGGCAATGCAGAAGGAAGAATGGGAAAACGCGTGCTTCTATCTGCGTCTGTATGCAGATCTGACCAATGACGAGGAGGCAAAGCGTCTGTTTGCGGAATGTCAGGAAAAGGCAAAGGCGCAGAAAAGCGCAGAATGATCTCAGAAAATCGGACATATACTGTCCTGAAGAAAGAAGGTATTTATCATGGTAAAAACAAACATTATGCAGGAGACCGACTGCCGTAAGGTCGTAGAACGCTGCGGCTGCTTCAGTCTGGTGGAATATCTCAAGGATGTTTCCGTCAATCACTATTCGGCAGCGTCTGAATTCTACGCAGCACAGATGGGTGTCCGCAAAAGACAGATCGTGTGCAATCTGAACGGCAACGGCATCATTGTGCAGGCTGGTGCGATGCAGTGGACCTCCGGTCAGATCGAGGCTGTGACGAACATCAAGGGCGCAGGCGACTTTGCAAAGAAGCTCATCGGCGCAAAGATGACCGGTGAATCCGCAGTCAAGCCGAGATACCGCGGCTTTGGCACAGTAGTGCTCGAACCGACCTACAAGTATGTGCTCTTTGTGGATGTGGCAAGCTGGGGCGGTCTGGTCGTGGAAGATGGTCTGTTCTATGCATGTGATGATACGGTCAACATGAGTGTTGTCGCAAGAAGCAACCTGTCCTCCGCTGCACTGGGCGGTGAAGGTCTGTTCAACACCGTAGTCAGCGGCCCTGGCCGTGTATGGTTGCAGACAATGCCTATCAGCAATGTGGCAGGCGTAATCAGACCATATATTACCATTGAAACAAAATAATAAATATAAAAATGAGTTGTCTTTATGA
>CALGTT010000179.1 GCA_937901485.1 uncultured Ruminococcus sp. | reverse complement strand
GAAGCAGTCTTTCCGTTGTCAGTTCCATTCGTTTCCTCCTGCAATATACTTTCAGCTTCTCACAAAGATCCTCATATCTCCGCCGTTTTTCGTCCTTGGCAAAATGTACCTCCCGAAACTGTTCGGGGTTATCTTCATAGCAAAGTTTCTCCTCCCCGAACTGCTCACTTGTGAGATCAAACACGCAGTCTCCGACCACGTTGTAGCAGTGGTAATTTCCGCCGGGACGGAGAATGCCGTACACCTTTCCGCCGAAAATGTCCTGTGCGAGAAATGCGGTGATGGAACACTGTCCGAGTGTGGGGTTGTCGGCGTTCCACCTTTCACGCATTCTTGGGGCACAGGTGTCGGCTGACCAGAGGTGGAGGAGGGCATTGAAGAGGTCTTGTGGGGTGTGGATGGTGGGGTAGGCGGTTGTGAGGGGGTGGATGGGGGATTTTTGAGTGATGTGGAAATTGTGGTTGTTCATGCGGTCTCCTTTCGTTTTAACTCTGATAGACTTTGTCTATTAGAGTTAAAGGGATTAATATAAGAAGAATTGTTTGAGAATAGAATGCGGTCAAACGTACACCGGAATATTATTGCAAGTGTATAGTAATTGTTTTTACTGCGTACGGTTTTGCATATTTCATTAAAGCGTCACTTACGAAGATACATCCTTTCCCCATCGGCTCTGCTTTCATAGATGGGTAAAACACAAGCTTCTTTTTTACATCATTATAAGAAATAAATATTTCGTCCTGTACAAAAAACAATTCATACCCTAAACCTTCCAATACACCTTTCACAGAATGTGCGTATTTCCTTTGCACATCAATACCAATGTCATTGGGAAGAGTTCCGTATTTGCACCACTTCCATAAATCGAGAGCAGCCATTCGATCCAGTTGTCCATGTATGAACTGATTACGGTAATGCTTCAGACATCGATGACACGCACTCTGACAATCACATTCAGTAAGAATCTGATAAACCCTATCCAGCAGCATCGAAATATTATCCGCAATGCTGACTGCATAACCCGCACCACTGGAGAGGCTGTCATACAAATAAATATCAATAAAAGATCCGGCTGCATTTTTTCGAAAACGGTATCCTGTTACAAGTTCTGTGAATTCAATGTCCAATTCCTGACTCGCTGCAAGCCGCAAGGCTTCTGATAAGGAATAGGCCGCCCGTGAAAGCCATGGATTGGTACTTTGCTGGACATTGATCTTTTCTTCATCCAGTTCGATTTCCAGAACCAGCATATCTGTAATAAAATCATAACCCAGATTGACATTGGTCGTTTCTGTATGTTTGCATTTTCCTTTGGCAAAGTGTATTTTGTACGGACGCTGTACATCATCCAGAACGCTTTCATATTTCCCCGGCATCGCTGCACCGCAATCCTTACAAATCATAAAGCCTTGATCATTTACGCCTTTATTCATCATGATAATACGCTGATTCGTACGAGATGCCATACGAACATGTTGACATCCTTTTACAGCATAAATTTCTTCTGATTGAGGCAAAGTTGAATAGAGCGGCTGCTGAACATGGGTGTACTCTTCTGAAAGCTGTGCATCCTGAATGGATTCTCCATTCTTTGGTGCAAATCCCCAGGGACGAAGCATCTGACGGGAGATTTCAAGTGGTGCATATCCGCAAAAAGGACACTTCTGATATTGCTCTTCCTCAAGTCCGAACCATTCACAAGCAGGGCAAGTACGGATACCTTTCAGATAATTCCGGTCCTCGATAAAACCTTTCGCCGGTGTAAGTGCATGTCCCTTTTTACGGTCACTGCCTGGATAGTATAATCCACCGATCTGATAAGTTTTCTTGTCAACAACGATAGCTCGTCCCGGTGCATATTCTCCAATTGCAACATCTAACCCACGTTCCACCTGATATTGCAGTTTTCCGTTTTTGTCTGAAATATAAACACTAACTACATTTTTAGGAAATGAGTACGTCGGAACAACACCCGTTTCATACAATGCATCCAATAAACTTTTGGGTTGGATCAATTGATATTCTTCCTCCGTTCCAAAAAGTTCCGGATGTGCATCACACTTTTCTTTGATTTCCATCAATTTACCAATCAGCGCATTTCGGAACGATTCCATATCTACATCCGCCGATACGGGCAGAATGGCAGAATCTTTCGGTAACTGATAGTTCTGAATATAAGAAATACATGTGTCCAGATGTTCCTCAAAGAACATATACGCTTCAATTCTATCCATACTATGTCCAAGTGAAGCGAGAAATTCTTGTAATGCAATCATATTCAAGTGACGATGCAGAAGTTTTTCACTATGAATATCGATCCACGGCTTTCGTGGATCTCCGCGAAACATTGGAACAGGGTTTCTGAAATAGAGTGTATCATGCGGTCCATCTTCACAAAACGTTACAATTGTGGAAAGACTTGATCCCCGTCTGCCTGCACGGCCGGCACGCTGCTGATAGTTTTCACGCATGGGCGGAATATTTCTCAAACCAACTGCAACCAGCGAACCAATGTCAATACCGACTTCCATTGTAGTCGTACTGCTCAAAATATCAACAGGTGTTTCATCTTCCTGAATCAAGTCCTGAAAACGCATTTCATATTGTTCAGTCACCGACCAAAGATCCTCACGCTGATCCTTGTGAGATAGCTGCGCTGTATGCTCCTCTGTATCAATTACACGTATTTTTTCACCATTTACTGCGTCTTCAATTGGTTTTCGCCAGAAACGCATTGCATTCAACTCATCTGCTGATAGTACATGCACCAATTCCGAAGCACACATAGGACATCTTGCCTTCAATAAAAATGGAGTTATTTCGGAACAAACTTCACAGCGATACCATGAATGCTGCGTATTAAACCGTGGTTTAATACGTGAAAGGTCAACATACAATCTTCCATTATCCGGCTGCATCGATGCCAAAAATGTCTGTTTCATCACCTTACGCCAGACAGCCGCAGTCGGCTCATCTTTTTTCCATCCCATGATCTTATATATCACGTTCGGGAAATCCCAGTCCTTTTTCAGACCATATCCGCTATAATTCATTCTGACACCCAGACGAATATCATCAGAAATAGTATGTCCCAATACTGTTGCTGTATCATTAGCAGATAGAATCCATGCATTAAAGAATTCACAAAATTCCTCTTCTGAGATTTCCATACCATGATCTTCAAGAAGATCCAGTGCATCTATTAATGCATTATCTACTGGTTCAAGCCAGCAGGTTGCAGAATCGTATAACGTATGATACCCGCCGCAGAACAGACGAAGCAGATATTTTAATAACTGACTCGGAGCATTTGAAAGGGTG
>CALGTT010000178.1 GCA_937901485.1 uncultured Ruminococcus sp. | reverse complement strand
AATACAGCCCCTCCCCAAAAGCAAAAAAATCAGGACAGTCCCCCTGCCCTGATATTCTCTTACTTGGAACGTCTGCGACTTCCATTCTTGCGGTCTGTGTTCCGCTTAATGTCACACATGCGCTCCTCACTGTTCTGCTTGAATTTGCTCATCATGTCCTCAAATGTCATCTCGGACTGCGGCTTCTGCGGCTTCGGCTCCCATACGATCCCACGCTCACGCTCCGGTCTGCGCGGACGCTGTGCGGGCTTGTGCTGGTTTCTCTGCTGCGGCTTCTCCTCCGGCATCGCCTTCTTGATGGACATACTTACCTTGCCTTGCTCATTTACCTGCATTACCTTGACTTTGACTTCCGCACCCTCCGTCAGAAATTCACGGATGTCATTGACATAGGTGTTGGCAACCTCCGAAATATGTACCATGCCCGTCACAGGCTTGCTGCCCTCTACGGGTACTTCTACAAAAGCACCATAATTCGTGATTCCTGTTACCTTGCCGTCATAAATTTTACCGATCTCCAGCTGCATACAGTGAATGCCCCCTGCTTCTTAATTTTCAACCGTGCATCAGTCACGGGATGTGTCATAATACCTGCGTTCGTCCGGATATGCATACGAAGTACTGCTGTTTTCTACCGCAAGACGCTCCATATACCGTCCAATATCATCGGAATCAATGATATCCTGCAACTCCTCGTTCTCCATCTTCATAATTTCAATGTCTTCCTCAATCTGTGCAAGCTCATGCTCACTCTCAGCAATGTTGCTCTGCACGGAAATGATGGAATATACACAGAAAACGACAAATAATATGCCTGCAATCCGCAGAAGTATGCGGAATCCTACGCTGCTCTCCTGTTTCTTTAACTTTGCCATGCTGCTCCCACCTTTTCAGAACAATGTCCTGCATTGTCCATCTTTTTATCTGCTGCAATCCCTGCGCAATATGTTCCTCGTCCATGCGCAGTATTGCCCTAAGTTCTCATTATTATTATACACTATTTAAGGGGGGGAGTGCAAGGGATTTTGCGCATTTTTTTGCTCTCTTTTTGTTTTTTTGGAAGTTCCTACAAATATACAGAGCACTTTTCGACAAAAACTTCTAAAGCCCCATCCCAAAATCCGCAAAGGAGCGCGTACAACTGCACAAAATGCCGTACCAATACACAGCACAAGCCTGCCGAGGGTGCATTCATAGAGCACAAAGCCAGTGAGCATCCCAATGACGTAATACAGCCGGAAATCCCCCTTGGCAAAGGCGGTGGTATAGCCTGCGAGGAGAATGCCCCAGAGTACGGGCGTGAGCATATCCTCCGCGGCAACTGCTGCCGGATGGTGGGGGATGAGCCGCCGCAGCAGACGGAATACATCAAACAGCAGACCACAGGGAATCCCCAGCAGGCAGGAACCACCGAACAGTGCAAGCTGCTGTTCAGGGCTGAGAAAGGTTTCCGGTATGACCTGCGCCATCATCGCAGTAATCTCCCAAAGAGATTGAGGGGACTGCGGCGGTCGCGGTCGCCGTACTGCACTGACCAGATGTCGCCTGTGATGCACATCGCGCCTGTTTCGATGCTCATGGACGTGATGTGCAGGTCTTTGCCGCTGATGGTCAGTTCTCCCTGTGCGGTAAAGAGAATCATTTCGCGCTCGTCAAAGCTGTCCACATCGGTGACACCGGAAAGTGACAGATTCCGGCGGTTTTCGAG
>CALGTT010000177.1 GCA_937901485.1 uncultured Ruminococcus sp. | reverse complement strand
AAAGACGAGTGCTCCGGCATACGGGGCGCGGTCCGGGATGTGCATGCGGGTGACGCGTTCATAGACATCGGCAATCTCGGGCATGTTTTCGAGACTGAGCTTCGGGTCCACGCCCTGGGCGAACATGTTTAAGGCGAGCGTTACAATGTCTGCGTTGCCGGTCCGCTCGCCGTTGCCGAAGAGGGTTCCTTCCACCCGGTCCGCGCCGGCTAAGATGCCGAGTTCAGCATCAGCGACGGCACAGCCGCGGTCGTTATGCGGATGCAGGGAGATGAGCAGGTTTTCTCTGTTGTTCAGATGGTCGCACATGTATTCCACCTGATTTGCGTAAACATGGGGCATGGAGTGGGAAACCGTAACCGGCAGGTTGATGATGACCTTATCCTCCGGTGTCGGCTGCCAGATGTCAATGACTCTGTTGCAGATTTCCGCAGCAAACTCCGGCTCTGTGCCGGTGAAGCTCTCCGGAGAATACTCAAACTGGAAATTGCCCGGTGTCTTTTCACGGTATTCCTTGCAGAGCTTTGCGCCGAATTCAGCGATCTCAATGATCTCCTCCTTGCTTCTGCGGAACACCTGCTCGCGCTGTGCCAGAGAAGTAGAGTTGTACAGATGCACGATTGCGTGTTTGCAGCCGCGCAGAGCCTCAAAGGTCTTGGCAATGATGTGCTCTCTGGACTGTGTGAGCACCTGAATCTTCACATCATCGGGGATGAGATTCTGCTCGATCAGTGCGCGGCAGAATTCATATTCCGTGTCGGATGCTGCCGGAAAGCCTACCTCGATCTCCTTAAAGCCCACCTTGACCAGCATCTTGAAAAATTCAAGCTTTTCTTCCAGACTCATCGGGATGATCAATGCTTGATTGCCGTCGCGCAGGTCAACGCTGCACCATGCCGGTGCCTTGTCAATGTAGGTTTTCTGTGTCCATCTCATGGGGGGATTCTGGACATCAAAATACTGTCTTGTGTACTTCTGATGATTCATAAAAATACCGCCTTTCTGTTCTTGTGGAGATACATCACGGCATAAAAAAACTCTTTCATGCCGTACTGACATAAAAGAGACGAAGACAAACTCCGTGGTACCACTCTTCTTGACGCATGAAACGCCCACTCTGCTGCATCTGCATTGCTGCAAATCCATTTCTCTGTAACGGGAGAACCCGTATGACCTTACTTGCCTTCAGATCATCTGCTCAGGGAGGAGTTATCCCGCAGTCAGGATACTGCTTCGCACCAAACAGCAGCTCTCTGAATCCGTTTCTGCGTCTTTTTTCCCGTCATCGCATTTGGGTGATTACAGTTATAGTATACAATATATTTTATATTTTGTCAAGCAGTTTTTGAAAAATGTTTCCGCGATGTAAAAGAGTGACAGCAGAAGCTACGAAACGCGGTGTTGAAATTTGTTAAAAGTAGCAAAATTCCAATGTCCCCTTGATTTTGAATACCTGAAGTGATATAATAATTTATAAGCATTGTTTTCTGTTGGATACAGAATTTCCCTCTGAAACTGTGTTACGGCATATGCGGACAAATATGCGGCGTTCTTTGGGCAGACAGTGCGGAAATCTACGAGAAAGGAATGAAAACATGTTATTAACAGGTGCAGAAATTGTTGTAGAAACACTGATCGAGCAGGGAACTGACGTTGTATTCGGCTATCCCGGCGGTCAGGTCATCGATCTGTATGATGCATTGTACACCAGAAGTGACAGGATTCATCATGTCCTGACAGCCCACGAACAAGGTGCTTCACACGCAGCTGACGGCTATGCCCGCATCAGCGGAAAGGTCGGTGTCGTCATTGCAACATCCGGTCCCGGTGCAACAAATCTGGTTACCGGTATTGCTACCGCTTATCTGGATTCGATCCCGATTGTCGCGATCACCGGCAACGTGCCGAACAGCCTGATCGGCCGCGACAGCTTTCAGGAGGTCGATATCACCGGCATTACGCTTCCGATCACAAAGCACAATTTCTTTGTCAAGAGCGTAGATCAGCTGGCTGATACCATCAGAGAAGCATTTGCAATTGCCAAATCCGGTCGTCCCGGTCCCGTTCTCGTGGATGTCCCGAAGGATGTGCAGAAAGCAGCATTTGAGTATGCAGCAGCAGAGATTACTGCAAAAATGCCGCAGCGCAGGGCAAAGGATGAAAAGCTTCAGAAAGCTGCTGAAATGATCGCAGCTTCCGAAAAGCCCTACATATACATCGGCGGCGGTGTGGTGACTGCCGGCGTTTCCGAGGAAATTATAGCTCTGGCTGAACGGATCGACGCACCCATCGGGTGCACGATGATGGGACTGTCAGCAGTGCCGGATGACAATCCGCGCTTCCTCGGCATGGAGGGAATGCATGGACATTATGCTTCCTCCGTTGGTCAGGACGAAGCAGACCTGATCATCACCATCGGTGCAAGATTCAGCGACCGTGCAACCGGCAATGTTGCCAAGTATGCACGCAAGGCGAAGATTTTGCATATTGACGTTGACGGCGCAGAGCTGAACAAGAACGTCACAGCTCATATGAGCATTGAGTGCGATATTCAGGACGCACTTTCCCGACTCCTTGCCATTGTTGAGGCAAAGCAGCATCCGGAATGGATGGCACGCATTGCCGTTCTCAAGGCAGAGGAGCAGAGCCAGTTTGAGGACATCACGCCCGTAGATAAGCTCACACCCTACGCGCTGATCCATGAGGTGAGCAAGCATACAGCACCGGATACTCCGGTAGCGACCGATGTTGGTCAGCACCAGATGTGGACGGCACAGTTCTACCCGTTCAGAAAGCCCCGCACGTTTGCTTCCAGCGGCGGTCTGGGCACGATGGGCTATGGTCTGGGCGCGGCAATCGGTGCAGCCTATGCCTCCGGAAAGAAAACTGTGCTTTTCACCGGTGACGGCAGCTTCGGCATGAACCTCAACGAGCTTGCCACACTGTCTGCAAACAATGTGCCCGTGGTCATCATCCTGATGAACAACGGCGTACTCGGTATGGTGCGTCAGTGGCAGACTTTGTTCTTTGACAGACATTATTC
>CALGTT010000176.1 GCA_937901485.1 uncultured Ruminococcus sp. | reverse complement strand
TCTGGTTTCCCCTCTGCACACCCCTTCCGTCACCCCACCCCCTTTGTCGATTTTGATGACAACTTCTGTGAATTGATAGAATTATATCAACTTCTAAAACTGTAAGACAAAAAGTGGGACTCGGGGCGGTTTTCGTTTTTCTATACGAGTTTAGGGGAGTATTATATTGGGTGACATATGAGTGTTTTCAACATAGAAATACGCCGGCACATCTGTGCCGGCGTTGATTTTTAGAAAATATCCTTCTTACTCTTTACATACCTGCGTATCAGAATGATAATGATCGTCAGCAGGCAGAGCACCAGAAAGATGGGGACGAGCCATTTGTTCACGGTCTCCTCCTCGGCGGATTTCAGCTCCGTCCAGAGGTTCTGCATGTGCAGGTTGGCTTCGTTGGAGAGGTTCACGAAAACGGTCGTGCGCTCCGCGATGAAATCCTGATCGGGATAGGATACCGGATCATTCTGCACTTCCTCGTCGAGCATCTCAAATGCCGCAGAATGGGGCGTGGAGTAGCAGATATAGGAAATATTCGCGTGGGCAATGTCCGGTTCGCACATGAAGTTGATGTACATTTCCGCCGCTTCCTTCTGCTTTGCCCCCTTCGGAATGCACATCGCGTCCACAAAGAGGTTTGTGCCGCTTGCCGGAACGACGAAATTCAGCGCGTCATTCTCCGCCATGATCGTCAGCGCGTCGCCTGCATAGTATGGTGCGATCAGCGCGTCGCCTGCGCCCATCTTGTCAAAGATCTCATCCATGACATACGCCTGCACCACGCGCTTCTGCTCTTTGAGCTTGTCCGCGCAGGCTTTCAGCTCGGCAGGATCTTCCGTGTTGATGGAATACCCCAGCAGGGATTCCGCGATCATGAACGCGTCACGGGGGTTGTCAAACATCAGGATCTGGTCGAGGTAGGTCTCGTCCCAGAGGATGTCCCAGTCGATGTCCTCCGGATTTAAGTCGATCACGGTTTCATCATAGATGATGCCGACCGTGCCCCATGTGTACGGGACGCTGTAGGCATTCTCCGGATCGTATGCCATGTTCCGGAAATTCTCCATGATATAGCCGAAATTCGGGATGTTGTCGAAATTCAGCTCCTGCACCATGCCCTCTTTGATCATCTTGCTGATCATGTAATCCGAGGGAATGATGACATCATAGGACGCGCCGCCGCCCTTGAGCTTGGCGTAAAGCTCCTCGTTGGTGGAGTAGTTGGTATAGTTGACCTTGATGCCGGTGAGCTTGGTGAATTCCTCGTTGACATTCAGCGTCCCCTCGTCCGCGCCGGTGCAGATGTATTCGCCCCAGTTGTAGACGTTGATGGAGATGCCGTCATCCTTGAAGCGCGTGTAGTACGCCGGATCGGAAACGGAGAGCGTCTGCGCGGCGGATACTTCTTCCTCCGCGGCTTCCTCCTCCGGTGCATCGGCGGCACAGCCGGTCAGGAGACTGAGCAGCATGGCGGGCAGGCAGAGGAGGGATAAGAACTGTTTCTTCATACTCATGCCCCCTTATAGGTACCGTTCTTCTTTGCGGCTCTGGTTTCGATGATGTTCTTGACGATCAGCACGATCACAACCACAAGGAAGATCAGCGTGGACAGCGCATTGATCTCCGGGGAGATCTTGCGTCTTGTCATGGAATAGATGGTGATGGGCAGCGTCTGCGAGGTCGAGCCGCTGGTGAAATAGCTGATGACGAAATCATCGAGCGAGTAGGTGAATGCGATCAGAAAGCCGCTGACGATGCCGGGCATGATCTCCGGCAGAATGACCTTCTTGAACGCCTGAAAGGGACTGCATCCCAGATCCTGCGCCGCTTCGTAGAGGTGGGGATCCATCTGCTTGAATTTGG
>CALGTT010000175.1 GCA_937901485.1 uncultured Ruminococcus sp. | reverse complement strand
CCAGACCGCCGGTGAACAGACCATAGCCGTAGCAGACCTGCACCACATCATCCTTGCCTGCGCCCACAGCGGTCATGGAACGTGCCACCATTTCTGTCCAGACATCCACATCCTCCTTGGTATAGCCCGAAACGATGGGCTTTCCGGTCGTGCCGGAAGAACCCTGAATGCGCACGATCTCCTCATTCGGAACAGCGAACAGACCGAACGGGAACGTATCGCGCAGGTCGGTCTTTTCGGTGAACGGCAGCAGACGGATGTCATCGACCGTCTTGATGTCCTCCGGCTTTACGCCCTTGGCATCCATGCGCTCACGGTAGAGGGGGACATTCTTGTAGACATGCTCCACAGTCTCACGCAGACGCTCGCCCTGCAGCTTGCGGCGTGCTTCAATATCCATACACTCCATTTCAGGATTATAGATCTTATGTACTTTCATGTGAAAACGCTCCTTTAAAATAATATATCGTTAAAATTATACCATACAGAACTGTAAATTGTCAAGGGGATTTGTCGATTTAGTGCATCAAAACTTTTTGGCTGCGGACAAATATAAAAACACTCCGGATCACAAGGAATCCGGAGTGTTTATGGTACATAATTAGTCGCTTACATAAGGCAGCAGAGCGATGTGTCTTGCTCTCTTGATGGCAACTGTCAGCTCACGCTGGTGGAATGCACAAGTGCCTGTCACTCTTCTGGGCAGGATCTTGGATCTTTCCGTCATGCACTTCTTGAGCTTTGTGATGTCCTTGTAGTCGATCTTCTCTACACGGTCAACACAGAACATGCAAACCTTCTTGCGCGGACGCTTGGAAGGACGGGAATTTCTTTCACGTTCCATACTTAAAAATCTCCTTTACTATAGATTAAAACGGTACTTCGCCGTCACTCAGAACTTCTTCAAAATCTTCCAGATTACCCAGCTCAATCGGCTGCGGTGCACGGTTCACTGCTGCCTGCGGTGCAGGTGCGGGCTGACCGTACTGCTGCTGATACTGCTGCTGGGGGGGATTGCCGTACTGGGGCGCGTTGCCGCCGTACTGGTTATTGTACTGATTGTTATACTGGTTCGGCGCAGAATAGCCGCCGCCGTTGTCCTGACGCTTGTCACCGCAGAAGGTCACATTGTCCGCAACAACATCCATACTGTAATGCTTCACACCATTCTGATCGGTATAATCATTGTTCTGCAGTCTGCCTTCTACATGGATCATACGACCTTTTGAGAAGTAACGGCTGACAAATTCAGCAGTCTGTCTCCAGCAGGTAACATTGATAAAATCGGACTGACGTTCTTCGCCCTGTTTTGCAAAGCCCCTGTCCACAGCAATACGCAGTCTGCACATGGCAATACCGCTCTGTGTCTGGCGCAGTTCGGGATCCGCTACCAGTCTGCCCATCAAAATGACTCTGTTATACATTTCAGTACCTCCCCGCTATGGAAATTTATCAGAAAATTCGATTTGCGTTATGGTCTTACTTCGTAGTTACCATAGAACGCAGAACGCCGTCGGTGATGTTCAGAACACGACCGAACTCTGCCGGGAAATCGGGCGCGGATGTGAATGTGTACAGTACATAGAATCCGTCTGCCTCGTAGTTGATCGGGTAAGCCAGCTTGCGCTTGCCCCACTCGTTCACTTCCTCAGTCAGTGTGCCGTTCTTCTCGATGAGATTCTTAAACTTTTCAACGAGTGCCTTTGCTGCATCCTCGCCGTTCTTGAGGCTGAATACTACCATTGCCTCATAAGTTTCGTTCAGCTTTGCCATTTTTGCTGCACCTCCTTCTGGATTTCGCCCGCTTTCACGGGCAAGGATTGGACTGCTTGTACATCATAAGCAATCCTACATATTATATCACACAAAAATCCCCTTGTCAAGGGGATTTTGAGATTTTTGTAGATTTTGACAAAACGGTGCGGCGCAATGATCGCCTCCATCCGTCAGCCCAACATAAAGGGCATCATCAGGAGCATCATTGTGCCCATGAACGCCGCGGCAGTGATGCCGAGTGCACCGAGCATGTTCAGGAAATTTGTGCCGCCGTCGGAGCGCAGGAGAATGCGCTTTGTCGCGCCGGAGATCTGCGCACTGCAAATGCGTCTGACGCGTCTGACCGCATGGCGGTAATAGAGCCAGTTGGCGAACACGCACAGCACCACGCGCACGGTGAGCTGGACACAATAGAGCACGATATCAAGCGTTGTGAGCAGGCTTTGATTGGCTTCGACAAATCCGACCAGTCCGCCGAACATCTCGTTGATATCCACGCCGTAGCTCCGGTACATTTCAATGGTGCTTTCCGCAGTGCAGGAAGCTGCGATGCTTGTCAGCATGGAAGGGATGCTGCACACGGTCATAATGAGGATGGTGAGCAGGCACATCAGCCACATCTTGCGGTTGGCAAAATACAGGTGGGGAAACAGCAGGCAGGGCAGATTGACGGATGCCTTCTTCCCCGTTTCCTTGAACCGCTTGAACAGCGGGAGATAATACAGGGTATTCATTCCGACAAACTCCGCAACATCCCCCAGACGTGCGCCGTCAAGCTCCTCCTCCGGATCAAGACCGCAGCAGGGATCATGCGGATCAATGCGCATAGTCTGCCCATTGGGGAGAACGATATTGATATCGGGAGCACTCTCCCCCTGTCCGCCGTGCATGGGGGCATGGCAGATGGAGCAATGGGAGGCATCCGGTTCATTGATATGGTGGCAGTTGGGGCATTCGCGCTCCTCCAGCTTTTTGCGGTGCAGATCCTGCCAGCTTCCGCTGTACTGATGCAGTACAGTATTGATGCACGCACCCTTTGCGGCATAGCAGCTGCGGTGATAGGGCGTTCCGCAGTCGGGGCACACCACGATGTCATCCTCTTTCTGGAATGTATTCTGGCATACAATGCAGTGACAGCCTGTGTAATTTGGCATAGTCTTCTCCTTCTGTCTGTTTTTGTTCTATAAAATCTATTATACCACATTTTCGGTATTTTGCAAGGGGGACGGCGGAATTTTCAGAAAATGCACACAAATGCGGAGGGTTACTTTCCACACAGTTCTCCTGCTTGTGGAAAATCAGTTCTCTTTCCCGATTTCCGCGCATAGACTTTCTCAGGAGGTTGATGCTATGAACGGACTGACAGAGGTACAGGCGCGGGAGCGTCTGAAGGAATATGGGGAAAATGTCCTCGCATCGGCAAAGCCGCCGGGCCCTGTGCGGATCTTTCTGGGGCAGTTCAAGGATGCAATGGTGCTCATTCTGCTCGCGGCAACCGGCATTTCCGCGCTGCTTGGAGAATGGACGGATGCGGTCACGATCATCGTGATCGTCCTGCTCAATGCGATCCTTGGCTTTGTGCAGGAGTACCGCACCGAAAAAACGCTTGAAGCTCTGCGGAATATGACCGCACCCACCGCGCGGGTATACCGTGACGGCGTATTGCAGGAGATCGCGGCAGACCGTCTCGTGCCGGGGGACTGCATCGCGGTGGAAGCGGGCGACTGCGTGCCGGCGGACTGCCTGCTGACCACGGCAAACCGCATCTATGCGAACGAATCCGTACTTACCGGAGAAGCCGAGCCGGTCGCGAAGAAGCAGGGCAGCATGAAACAGGATCTCACCGGAATGCACCGTCCCTACATGCTCTATGCAGGCACGGCGATCACACGCGGAAGCGGCACGGCAACAGTCACGGCAACCGGAAAAAGCACGCAGATGGGGCAGATCTCCGGTATGCTCTCAGAAATTGAACGTGCAGAAACGCCGCTGCAGAAGCGGCTTGGGGAGCTTGGCAAAACGCTTGCGGTCATCTGCATCGGTGTCTGCATTGCCGTATTTGCGGCAGGTGTCCTGCGCGGTGAACCGGTGTTCGACATGCTCATGACCGGCATTTCCATCGCAATTGCGGCAATTCCGGAGGGACTTCCGGCAACGGTAACGATCGCGCTTGCCCTTGCCGTGAGCCGCATGATGAAGCACAAGGCACTGGTCAACCGCCTGCACAGCGTCGAAACACTCGGCTGCACCTCGGTCATCTGCTCTGACAAGACCGGAACGATCACCGAAAACCGCATGACCGTCACCGATATCTGCACGGCGGAGCAGTCGTTTTCCGTCACCGGCACAGGTCTGCGGCGTGAGGGGGCGATCATGGAGGACGGGATGCATGTCAATCCCAGAAGTGTAAAGGCTCTGGAACATCTTCTGCGCTGTGCGGTGCTCTGCAATAACGCCGAAATTTCGTCCGATGCACC
>CALGTT010000174.1 GCA_937901485.1 uncultured Ruminococcus sp. | reverse complement strand
ACTTCAAGCTCCGTGACTGGGTATTCTCCCGTCAGAGATACTGGGGCGAACCGATCCCGCTGGTCAACTGCGAGAAGTGCGGCTGGGTGGCAATTCCGGAGGAGGAGCTTCCGCTGCGCCTGCCCGATGTAGAGAGCTACATGCCCACCGATAACGGCGAATCTCCGCTGTCCACACTCGACAGCTTCATCAACACCACATGCCCCTGCTGCGGCGGTCCGGCAAAGCGCGAAACAGACACCATGCCCCAGTGGGCAGGTTCAAGCTGGTACTTCCTGCGCTACTGTGATCCGAAGAACGACAAGGAGCTTGCCTCCAAGGAAGCCATCGCATACTGGATGCCCGTTGACTGGTACAACGGCGGTATGGAGCACACCACACTCCACCTGCTCTACTCCAGATTCTGGAACAAGTTCCTCTATGACATCGGCAGCGTGGCACACAAGGAACCCTACATGAAGCGTACCTCCCACGGCATGGTGCTCGGTGAGGATGGTCAGAAAATGTCCAAGTCCCGCGGCAATGTCATCAATCCTGACGATATTGTACGTCAGTACGGCGCGGACACACTGCGTCTGTACGAGATGTTCATCGGCGACTTTGAAAAGTCCGCACCGTGGAGTCCGTCCAGCATCAAGGGCTGCAAGCGTTTCCTTGACAGAGTATGGGCAATGCAGGATTTCCTGACCGACGGTGATGCGTACCGTCCGGAAATGACATCCGCATTCCACAAGGCGATCAAGAAGGTTTCCGAGGACATCGAGAGCCTGAAGTTCAACACTGCCATTGCGACAATGATGGCACTGGTGAATGATATCTATGCGACCGGTACTGTGAACCGTGCAGAATACCGTACACTGCTCATGCTGCTCAATCCGTTTGCACCGCACATGACTGAGGAGCTGTACGAGATCTGCGGCTTTGAGGGCGTTCTGAATGCGCAGGTATGGCCTGTTTATGACGAGGCACTTTGCGTGGATGAAACGGTTGAGATCGTTGTGCAGGTCAACGGCAAGATCCGCACCAAGCTCAGCATTGCAGTTGGTGCAGCACAGGAGGATGTGCTCGCACAGGCAGCTGCTGAACCGAAGGTAGCTGAGGTCATCACCGGAAAACAGATCGTTAAGCAGATTTATGTACAAAATAAGCTTGTGAATTTTGTTGTAAAATAACAAAAATCGGATATTCGATAAAATCCTATTGACAAAAGGAATCCGATGTGTTATAATTAACATATGCCTGTATAGCATATTTACATTTAAGATGTGGTTGACAAACTACCTTCTCGCAAGGGAAGTTTAGTATACTATCCAATACAGGGAACTGTCGGATAGAACCTCTGTCTTGGTGGCAAAGGGAGGGAATAGTAAATGGCAGAAGTACGCGTTGGCAAGAACGAATCTCTGGATACTGCTCTGAAGCGTTTCAAGAGATCTTGCGCTAAGGACGGCGTGATTGCTGAGGTTCGTAAGAGAGAACATTACGAAAAGCCTTCAGTAAAGCGCAAGAAGAAGTCCGAGGCAGCTCGCAAGAGAAAGTATTAATCTAAAATTGGGGCAACCCCGTGGGCGTACCGGATGGTGCGCCCATGTTTTTTAGCCGGCATGTCCGGCGGAATGGAGGCAGAATGGTATTTCGGGCAACAAAGGCAGTGCGTTCCGTGTGCAGCATCACGCCGGAGCTGCTGCACAGCATGGGCATCCGCGGGCTGCTGCTGGATATAGACAACACGCTGACAACGCATGATAATCCCGAACCGGCAGAGGGCGTGGAGGCATGGATTGCCTCCATGAAAGCGGCAGGCATCGAGATGCGTCTGGTTTCCAACAACCATCCGCCCCGTGTCGAGCCGTTTGCCAAGCGGCTGGGGATCCCCTGTATCTGTGACAGCCGCAAGCCCCTGTCGGATGGTTTCACCCGTGCGATGAGCAGCATGGATCTGCCGAAAACACAGCTCTGTGTGGTCGGCGACCAGATCTATACCGACATTCTCGGCGCGAACTGGTTCGGTGTGAAAAGCATCTATGTTCCGCCGATGGAACTTGAAACCACGGCGTTTTTCAAATTCAAGCGGTTTATGGAGAAACCGTTTTTACCCAAAAATTTCACAGCGGAGGAATAAATTATGGCAAGAAAAATTCTGGTCATCCACGGCCCGAATCTCAATCTTCTTGGTGAACGGGAGCCAGGGATCTACGGCGATGTGAGCTTTGAGAAGCTCAACGAGAATATCATGGCACACGCGGAAAAGCTCGGACTGGAATGCGAGATCTTCCAGTCGAACCATGAGGGCGCGATCATCGACAAGCTCCATGCAGCACGCACGGAATTCTTCGGTGTGGTGCTCAATGCAGGCGCGTACACGCATTACAGCTACGCGATCTCCGATGCGATCAAGGCGATCAAGATCCCCTGCATCGAGGTGCATATCAGCAATATTTTCGCCCGTGACGCGTTCCGTTCCCATTCCGTGATCGCCCCTGTCTGCAAGGGCAGCATCTCCGGTTTCGGCTTGCAGAGCTATTATCTGGGCGTGACGGCACTTGCGGAGATGGAAGCATGAGGGAGCGTCTGGAACGCCTGATGCAGGCAATCAGCGGAAAAGCGGACTGCGCCGTCATCCGTGATGACATCAACCGCCGCTACCTGACCGGCATGAAGTCCTCTGCCGGTACACTTGTAGTTTTTCCGGAGCAAGCCTACCTCATCATTGATTTCCGCTATATCGAAAAGGCGCGTGAGGTCGTGAAGCACTGCGAGGTCATCGAGCAGAAGGACAGCTATGCACAGCTTCGGGAACTTCTGGAACGCCACCACGCGCAGTGCATCGCCGTGGAAGCGCGGAGCATGACACTGCAGGAGCTTTCCGTGTTTGAAAAGAAGCTGGAGGGCTATTCGTTCCTGACCGATGACACCCTCAGCGCGGCACTCTACGACCTGCGCACAGTCAAGTCACCGGAGGAGATCACGAAGATCCGCGCAGCGCAGGAACTGGCGGAACATGCCCTGCAATCGCTTCTGGAGGAGCTGCACGCAGGCATGACCGAGCGCGAGATCGCACTTGCGCTGGATTTCCACATGCGCAGGAACGGCGCGGAGGATCTTTCCTTTGAAACGATCGCCCTCACCGGTGCGCACACCTCCATGCCCCACGGTGTCCCCGATGACCGGCAGGTGCAGAAGGGCGATTTTGTCCTGATGGATTTCGGCGCGGTCGTGGATGGCTACCACAGCGATATGACGCGCACCGTCTGTGTCGGTGAGCCGACGGGGGAAATGCGGTCGGTTTATGACATCGTTCTGCGCGCGCAGGAGGCAGCCATTGCACAGGCAAGGGCGGGCATCAGCGGCGAAGAGCTTGACCGTGCGGCGCGGGATATCATCACAGAAGCCGGCTATGGGGAGCATTTCGGGCACTCCCTCGGTCACGGTGTCGGTATGAAAATTCATGAGTTTCCGCTGGCAAGTCCGAATTACGGCAAAAAACTTGCCAGCGGACATGTTGTGACCATCGAACCGGGCATCTATCTGGCAGGGAAATTCGGGGTTCGTATTGAAGATTTTGTGCATATCAACGAGAATTCCTGCGAAAATTTGACGAATTTCACAAAGAAGTTGATATGCCTGTAATATTTTCAAATTTCTATTGAAAAAAAAACAGAATTAGTGTAAAATAGTATATATGAGTGTTCGCGCACCGATATGCGGTGTGCTGACGAGTATTAGAAATTACGGAGGTTTATTTTTATGATTACAGCAGGCGATTTCAGAAACGGTGTTACATTTGAGATGGACGGCAACGTTGTACAGGTCGTAGAATTCCAGCATGTAAAGCCGGGTAAGGGTGCCGCATTTGTAAGAACCAAGTTCAAGAATGTCATCACAGGTGCAGTGGTTGAGCGTTCCTTCAACCCGACCGAAAAGTTCCCGACCGCTTTCATCGAGCGCAAGGACATGCAGTACCTCTATGAGGACGGCGGTCTGTACTACTTCATGGACGTTGAGACCTATGAGCAGCTGCCGATCGAGGCTGACAAGCTCGGCGACAACTTCAAGTTCGTAAAGGAGAACATGGAAGTAAAGGTTCTGTCCTACAAGGGCAATGTATTCGGCGTTGAGCCGCCCTACTTCGTAGAGCTGCAGATCACACAGACTGATCCGGGCTTCAAGGGCGATACTGCTACCAATGCAACTAAGCCTGCAATTCTGGAGACAGGTGCAGAGATCAGAGTTCCGCTGTTCATTGATGAAGGCGATATGATCCGCATTGACACCAGAACCGGCGAGTACATGGAGCGCGCATAAGCATAAAGCTTGATATTCCGAAAGGATGGGAAACAGCATGGATAAGATTTCTTACCTGAAGGGCCTGCTGGCAGGTCTGGATATTGATGCAGCATCCAAGGAGGGCAAGGTATTCTACGCACTCTGTGATGCACTCGACGAGATGAGAGAGTATACTGAGGAGCTGGAAGACCGCATCATGGAGCTGGAGGAGCTTTGCGATATTCTGGATGAAGATCTGGGCGATATCGAGGAGCTTCTGCTGGATGATGAAGATGACTGCGACTGTGATCTCTGCGCATCTGAAAATGCACTGGACGCGCTGGACAGCGAGGAACAGTACGAGACAATCTGCCCGACCTGCGGCAAGTGCATTGCTTTGGATGAGAGCACACTTGAGGAGGGCGAGACCGTGTGTCCGAACTGCGGCGAGGAGCTGGAGTTTGATTTCGACGAGATCGACCTTGAAGAGCTGGATTCACTCGACGAGGAAGACGAGGACGACAACGAATAACGAATGATATTTGCCCCACCGCAGGCGGGGCAAATCGTGTAAACAGCGATGAAAGGAAGATGCACTATGGCATTGGTAAAGAAAGAGCTGAGCGAGCTTGCGCTTGATCCGTTCCGCACCATCGGCACAGAATGGTTTCTGCTGACCGCCGGCACACCGGAGGACTACAACACCATGACAGCCTCATGGGGCGCGATGGGCGTGATCTGGGGCGGTCCGGCGATGACTGCGGTCGTGAGAACATCCCGCCACACCTTCGGCTACATGGAGGAGAACGATACCTTCACCGTGTCCGTTTTTCCGGAGGAATACCGTGCGGCTCTGCAGTTCTGCGGCAGCAAGTCCGGCAGGGACTATGACAAGGCAAAGGAAACCGGTCTGACTCCCGTTGCCATTGACGGCACGACCGCATTTGCAGAAGCAAAGCTCGTGCTGGTATGCGAGAAGATGTATGCGCAGATGATGGGGGAGGAGCACTTCACGCAGCCTGAGATCGTGGAGAAGTGGTACGGCACAGATCCCATGCACAAGATGTACATCGGCAGGATCAAGGCTGCCTATGTTCAGGAATGATTCCGAAGCCTGCGGCATCCCGCAGGCTTTGCTTACAGAGGGGAGGGAATGACATGGACGATTGCGAAACCTGTGCGTACTATTCCTATGATGAGGAATGGGACTGCTATGTCTGCGAACTGAATCTGGATGAAGATGAATATGCAAGATTATTGCAGGGACATTATCAACGCTGTCCGTACTACCGTGACGGCGATGAATACCGGATCGCACGAAAGCAGTGATTTTTGCCTCTGCATTTTTTGAAAAGCCTGAAATCCGAAAACCACGCAAAATCGGGAATGCAACCTGCGGTTTACAGAAAAAAACCAAAAAGCAACATGAAATTGGTACACTTTACATGTCGGATGTGGTAGAATGAGGATGCTGGCAGCGAGAAAAAATTGCTTTTAACGGAGGTACACAAAAATGACAACAGGTGAAAATATTCAATTTTTAAGAAAGCGTGACGGTTACACACAGGAGAGCTTTGCGGAGCAGATGGGCGTGTCCCGACAGACGATCTCCAAGTGGGAATCGGATGCCTGCTTTCCGGAGATGGACAAGCTTCTCCTGATGTGCGACATGTTCCGGTGCAAGCTCGATGACCTTGTGCGCGGTGATGTACAGGCGGAGGCGGCAAAGGACACGGCGGGCTATGATGTACATATGAACACCTTTGCCAAGCGCATCACGGCTGGCGTGGTGCTTGTTCTCCTCGGTGTTTGTGTGATGCTTGCCGGATTTGGTCTGCATCTGCCGGAGGCACTGGCAACGGTTCTGTTCTTCCCGTTCCTGATCGCGGCGATCGCGTTCTTCATCACGGGCGGCATGGAGCATGACCACTTTGTCAAGAAGCATCCGGAGATCCAGCCGTTCTACACGGAGGAGGAGCAGGAGAGCTTCCGTAAGAAGTTCGCCCCTGCCATTGCCATCGGCATTTCCCTGATCCTTGTCGGCGTGGTGGTCATGATTGGCGGAACTGCCGTATTCGGTGAAGCAAATCTGGATGCGAACGAATCCCTTGCAAGCCTGTTGACCGCAGGAATGCTGCTGTTCATCACGGGCGGCGTGGGCACGCTGGTGTACATGGGGATGCAGGACTCCAAGTACCATATTCAGGAGTACAATGCGGAGAACAAGATGGAAAAATCCAAGGCGGGCAGGATCTCCGAGGGCATCTGCGGCTGTATCATGCTGCTGGCGACCGTGATCTATCTGATCTGGAGCTTCATGACCAACCGCTGGGACATCTCGTGGATCGTGTTCCCCGTGGGTGGCATCCTCTGCGCGGTGACGAGTATTGTGTGCAAAATGGTATCGGATGATAAGGATGAATAACACAGATCCCCCCTCCTCAGAATAGAGGAGAGGGGCGCAGAGCCTGCGCAGGCAATCGCTGCCTTTGTACCTGACGGTACAAGCGGCAGCACAAATCTTAAAATCCCCCTCCTCAGAATTGAGGAGAGGGATTTTTTAAAGGCGGAAATTACTTGATGATGTTGTTGTAGTCATCTGCGAGAACTGTGTCAGTCCAGCCAATGTTTGCAGCAGTGAACCAGCCGATGGAAGACTTGGTATCATTGTACATTACATCTTCAGAATAGTACTTCTTGGTGTAAGCAGTGGACTTCACGCCGGTGTTGAGCTTCTTCGCACCGAAGAGCTGTGCCACCTGATTCATCCATGTGTACTGATTGCCGGAACGGTTGTAGTAGATCGCATATTCATTTGCAGTCTTGGTTGCCATAGCCTGAGCCGTGCCGGTGCAGTTGAGAGCAACGACATATACAACGTTCTTTGCGCCGTACTCAGCCTTGATCTTGTCTGTAACTGCATCCATTGTTGTGCAGGTAGAAGCAAAAGCAAATGTTTTTTTGCAAGCAGACAGCACACTGGGGCTTCTTGCAATGTCAGAATCCTTGAGGAGCTTTTCTACAGTGCCGGAGAAAGTAACCTTGGCAGAGAGATTTTCGATATCTACAGTCTGACCATACTTTGCAGCTTCCTGCTCGATTGCCCAGATATTTCTGCCAGCCATCTCGTTGTAGCCATAGTAGCTGTTTGCCCATGCAGAACCGGTGCAGTTGATGAAGAGGGTAACAACAGCAGTCTTGCCAACCAGCTTTGTGCCATCGCCCTTATTATAAGCAGTGTTTACGCTTGCCAGATCGGAAGCCTTCTTCAGATAGCCGTTGTTGAGTGCGTTTGTACCATTGAATGCACCTGTGTTCACATAGAAAGAAGCGTGATCCATGCCGATCTTGTCCTTGTTGACAACAGCGAAGTTAGAGCACTGATAGAAAGCATTCTTGCGAATGATGATATTATCCTTGCAGCCGAACAGGACATTTGCCAGATTCGGGCACTTATACACTGCATAGGAATTCAGAACAACCTGTGTGCCGTCAGCAACAGGACCGGTGTAACCGGAGAAAGCGATCTGTGTCAGGTTGGAGCAGTTGTAGATCGCATAGCTGTCGAACTGTGTGCAGTTCTTGAACTTGATCTGCTTGATGCCTGTGCACTGATAGAATGCATACTTCTGAACCTGTACAACGGAGGAAGCATCTACAGTCACGTTGTTGTGAATGTACTTGAACGCATTTGCGCCGAGTACGACCGGCTTATTACCGAGCTTTTCCGGAATGACGATGTTTGTAACGCCACTCTTGATCGCCACATTGGAAACAACAGCTTTGTTGTTTACGATTGTGTAAGTGTAGGTTGCAGATGTGTTGGATGTTGTAGCAGCCGATGCACTGATAGATACACTCTGCAGAGGTGCGATCGTTTCAGCAGCGGGTGCCATGCATGTGATTGCAGCCATTGCTGCCATCAGAACGCCAGCGGATGCTTTTCTCATTCTTTTTGTCATAATATTCTCCTTATTATTTTTGTGCATTGTATTTGTGTAGTGTGTGAAAGCAACGTTACTTTAGCATATTATAACACGAAACAACACGGATTGTCAATAGAAAAACCAAAAATGCGTCACGAAAACGTTTACGAAATCCAAACTGGAAATTTTAAGGAATATTATGCAATTTGTATAGAATAAGGATGATATTTAAGGCGTTTAGCATAATCTTGTACAGAAATCCGGCTGTGAGGATGGAAAAACGGCAGCCCATATGGACTGCCGTTGTTTGCGATTATTGAGCCGCATCCTCCAGACCGGAAACTGTGAAAGTGACTTCAACGGTTGTCCAGCTGTTGTATACGGAGGGATCAACGATCTGTGCAGAATAGGCATCCACATCTGCAAGGGCAGGGGAGGCTGGATCGGAATTCTTGTACAGATAGCCGTCAGCACTTCTTGCGTCATTAGACGGGGCAGTGACGGAGGCGTGATAGATATTGGAACGGATGTGCCCGTCCTCGGTGCAGGTGTAGT